>CAZUYL010000081.1:0-6039 GCA_964624945.1 uncultured Ruminococcus sp.
TTATATTATTATATATTTATTTTAAAACAAATTCGGACTTTTATCCAAATCGGTTCTTGTGTGATTGAAAAGTTTTCGGTTGTCAAGAGCCCATAATTTACCTGAAAAATCTTCGGGTTTGGCAGAAGACACCGCTTCACGCATTTCGTAGATGCGTGCGTCCATAAGGTCAAGTTCCGACAAAACTTCAGCCTCAATAAACATTGGTCGCACAGCGGCACCGTATTCGGGTTCACCGTGGTGAGAGAGTATCATATGCTGAAGTAGAACCGAAGTTTTGCGGTCTATACCCAATTTTTCGGCGTATTTGTCTACAACGGTTGCACCCATTGCAAGATGACCTAAAAGATTACCCTCTACAGTATAGCCTTCGGCAATGCCTGTATTACCTACGTTAAATTCACTAAGTTTTGCAATATCGTGCAAAATTGCACCCGAAAGCAATAACTCGCGGTCAATAAACGGGTAAATTTTACAAACACTCTCACAAAGACGCACTATAGAAAGTGTGTGCATAAGCAAACCGCCCCTGATTGCGTGATGAAGTTTAAACGCCGCAGGCCAATATAAAAGTGCCTCACGGTTGTCGGAAAGTATTTCGGTAACAATTAGTTTTAGGGCGTTGTCTGAAAAAGAGTTTGCTATTGAAAAAATTTCATTATACATTTGTTCGGAACTGTAACCCGATGTGCGAACAAAATCTTCAACACTTACGCCGTCTTGCTCAATAGTGTGGCGTATGCGTTCTATACGCAACTGGTCGGTACCGTTATATTGAGAAATTGTACCCCTGATTTTAACAATATCGTTAGCCTTGTATTCGCCGTGTTCGGCAGCAGTGTAACGCCAAAGTTTGCCGTTGATTTCGCCCGTGCTGTCACCCAAAGTAAAATCAAGATATGTGTCGCCTTTAGAAGAAGTTTTTGCCTCTACGCTTTTAACAAGGCAATAGCCGTCAACTCTGCCTAAATTGTCAACAGGTGTAAAATTCATAAAATGTTCGTTCCTTACAGTTTATTATTGTTTTATTATACAACAAAAAAATACCTATTGCAAGAATTAAGTATCAGTTAAAATCAGGAATTAAAAATTTGCTAATACGCCTTTATGCAATATCACGGCAGAAAAATATTTTTCTGCCGTGATATGTTGTTTTGCTTTTTATTAAACGCAATATAAAATTTTACAGTCCTGTGAAATCGCGATCGAAGGTTATTACACAGGAATATGTTTTATCGATTTTTTGTGCCTCATCACAGATTATTTTGTTTAATTCGGTTTCGCTTAATTTTAAATGTGACGGTATTACCACATCAAAAATCAAATTTGTGCGTGTGTTTGCCGCAGGTGTCATTCTAAAATCGTGCAAAGTAAGTTTTTGATCGATTGATTTTAAAATGCCCACCATTTTTTCACGCGTGGCGGTAACGGCGGTATCGTTGGTATCAATCGGGTCCATATGTATTACCAAATTTACGCCTGTTTTTTCGCAAACCAACTTTTCGCAAAGGTCAATTTTTTCATGACAGGCAACCACGTCGGCATTGTGCGGAACTTCAACGTGAACCGATGCAAACTGCCTGCCGTGACCGTAGTTGTGCACAATTAAATCGTGCATACCGTGGAATTCATCAAAACTTAAAACGGTGTTGCTTATCTCATCTATAAGTTCGGGTTCGGGCGGACCGCCTAAAATTTCGTCAAGGGTATCTTTTGCGGAAGAAACACCCGACCACAGTATAAACAGTGCCACAAAAATTGCCATAACCGCATCAAGATTAAAAGGCATAGTTACAAAATTTGTGACTATGGCGGCAACTAAAATTCCGGCAGTTGCAATGCAGTCATTCAAACTGTCTTTTGCGGTGGCGGTTATTGCCGAAGAATCAATAATTTTGCCGATTTTTTTATTAAAGAAAAACATCCAACATTTTATAATTATTGAAATTACAAGCACCGTTATTGCGGTTTTTGAAAATATTGGTGATGGCGTTGCGTTTATAATTGCCGAAACGGAATTTTTTAAAAGTTCAAACCCTACAAGCAGTATTAAAAACGAAACCACAAAAGCCGAAATATATTCCATTCTGCCGTGACCGAAAGGGTGATCGCGGTCGGCAGGTTTGTTAGAAAGTTTAAAACCTAAAAGTGTCACCACCGAAGAACCCATATCGGCAAGATTATTGAAGCCATCTGCCACTATTGAAAGGCTTGCGGTAATGTAACCGATTACCACCTTTATTATACTTAGCATAACGTTGGCACAAATTCCGACAATGCTGCCTAAATTTCCGTAGTGATTACGCACAGCAGGTGACTTTGTATCTTGATAATTTTTCACAAAAATTTTAATAAGCAACTGTGTCATTAAAATTTTGCCCCTTTAGCACCCTTTGTACCGAATGAAACGCCCGACAAAATATTAGTGTCGATTGTAAATGTAAGATTATCACGGTTACGCTGACGACGGAAGGCTATTTCAACAAGGCGGTCAATCATATCGGTATATTTAACGCCTGTTGCCTCCCACAAATAAAACGCAAGTGAACCTGGTATTGTGTTAATTTCATTCGCGTAAACTTTACCGCTTTCACAATCAAGCAAAAAGTCTATACGTACAACGCCGCTTGCCCCTATTGCTTTAAAAATTTTGCAAGAAAGATTACGTATTTCGTCTGATTTTTCTGCACTTATATCGGCAGGTATTTTACGTCCAAGCGAAGCCATACCTTTTGATGCACCGCCCTGTTTACCCCCGCCTAAATATTTATCTTCGTAAGATAAAATTTCGTCATTCATAAACGGTTCTTCGCAAACAGATGCCTCACACTCGTCACAGTCGCCCAAAACAGAGCAATTTATTTCACGCAGTGAGGTTATTGCCTTTTCAACCAATATAACATTTGAAAAACTAATGCCGAGTGTGATTGCCTCGTCAAGTTCGGATTCAGAGTTCACCTTGGTTATACCAACACTTGAACCCAAATTTACAGGTTTTACTATAAGCGGAAAACCGATTTGCGATTTAATTTTATCGGTAACGGCAGTTTTGTCGAGTGTATATTCACGTGCGGTAAATTTAACACAGTCAAGCACGGGCAAACCCGCAGATTTTAATACATCTTTAAAAACGGCTTTATCCATACCAACCGCCGCCGAAATTATATCGCAACTGATATACGGCAAACCTAAAAATTCAAAATAACCTGCCATTGTGCCGTCTTCACAGTTAGTGCCGTGCACAATCGGAAAGGCTAAATCTATTGTTATATCGGGCGATTTTTTAAACATTTTCTTTTCAAGACGGTGCATAACAACATTGCCGTCGCTTTTCACAAAAGTAACCTTATCGGCATTTTTTAAAAGAGTGGGTATATCACGGTAATTTTCAACGGTAAATAAATTGTCGCCGCTGTACATAGTTCCGTCTTTTGTAACGTATACAGGTGTTACATCATATTTGTTGCGGTCAATGGCGTTCATTGCCTGAACAGCCGAAATAATAGATACTTCGTGTTCAACACTTCGGCATCCGAAAAACACCGCTATATTTGTTTTCATAATAAAATCAATCCTTTCAAACGCAAAGCATACACTTTAATTCAAATAATTATCGGGCAGGTCGTTTTCAAGCAAAACCACGCTGTCTTTGTTTGCAAGCGGAGTGTAAACCGCCATAGCCTCTTTAAAACTTGATACAACATAAACGTTATTTTTATCAAATTGAGTTGTGTTTATTGCATCGAGCATAGGTTTTGAACGGTTTTGACCTACTAAAATTATTACATCGCAATGTTCAGCCGCCGCAAGACCTAACGCGTAGTTACAATCGTATTCACGTGAGCCGAGTTCTATAAGACCGGGTGTTATGATAACCTTCTTTTTGCCTTTAAAAGAGCCGAGTACTCGAACCGCTTCCAAACAGCCTTCAGGGTTAGAGTTATAGGCATCGTCAATAAGCAAAGAGCCGTTTGCGTAATTTTTTAATTCTAATCGGTGTTCGGTGGGTTTTAGCGAATTTACCGCAAATTTTATATCGTTTTCGGAAACGCCCAATATATGTGATATTGATGCCGCCGCTAAAATATCACACACCGAATGAAAACCAAGCAATTTTGTGCTTACGGTAATTTTTGCACCGTCAAGGCATAAATCAAAGGTGGTGCCGTTTTCATCACAGAAAATATTTTCGGCAAAATATTTTGTACCTTCACCGAAATACAGTACATCGTTTCGTAAATCTTTGCGTTCTTTAATAGCGGCACTTTCAAGATTTGCAAAGGTTATTCCGCCTTTTTGAGATACGCTATCGGCGAGTTCAAACTTTGTTTTAAAAACATTGTCTACCGACTTAAAGGTTTCAAGATGCTGTTCGCCAACCGAGGTTATAATTGCATAATCGGGGTGCACAATGTCGCAAATTTCTTTTATATCGCCCGTATTTTTAGCACCCATTTCACACACAAACATTTGAGTTTGCGGTTTTATTTCAGAACGTATTGTACGCACAACGCCCATAGGTGTGTTAAAACTTTGCGGTGTGCATACCGTGTTGTATTTTTCGCTTAAAATTCGGTTAAGTATAAATTTTGTAGTTGTTTTGCCGTAACTGCCCGTTATTCCTATAACGGTTAAATTTTTATGCTGTTTTAAAATGCGTTTTGCATCGTTAATATAATGTAGATTTATGATTTTTTCTACGGGATATGTTATGCACCAAACCGTAACGGCGAACAATGGTGACACAACCGCCAACACAATGGTAAGCACACGGCATATTTCACCCGCAACGGTAAATGGCAATATTTCATTGACCGAAATTAATACAGTGGTTAATATTATTGCGGCAGCATACATACGTTTTATGCGTGCCGTAAAAACCAATTTTTTTATTGACTTTTTATGTGCCGATACGGTTTGAAAAAAACGCAACGCAAATAAACACAAAGCAATTATCAAACTAAAAACGGTTTTATTGTTTTGTATTAAAAACATTAACGCACAATATAAAACCGCACTCATTGCAAGTTCTAATGTGTAAGACTGTTTTATCCATTTAAAATACCTTGACGGATAATACGAATTTTGCTGTAACATTTGCAACTGTCGGTAAAGCGATACAATACCGCCTGTGGCTATTATTAGCAATGTAATCATAGCAATATATTGCATTGAAACAATCCTCGCTTTCAAATAGATTGATATTTTAGTTTATAAAACTGCGTAAAATTGCGTGTGCCTCGTACGGTTTTTCACAAAAAGAGAAATGCCCCGTGCCCTTAATCACACACAAACCCGCATCCGAAATTAAACTTTCAATCACCTTTGCATCGGCAAGCGGAGTTGCCGTGTCGTTTTCGCCCCAAATAAGAAGTGTTGGGCATTTTATGTTGTGCAAAATTCCGCGAATATCGGAATTCACAAGATTTACCATTGTGTTGCGTAAAACAGGAGGTGCGGCATTATAATCGGCAGAGCCGTAATGGGCACGTGCCCGATTTAGCAAGCCTTCGCTGTAATTTTTAATAACAGGCAAAGTGAGTGTGCGTTTTATTACCTTAAAACTTTTAGCACGGAACTTTTGTTTAAAACTTTTTTTAGGTATCAAGCCTGCGGCATCAAGCAAAACAATTTTAGGCGGATTAATTCTGCCGTCGGCAACAAGTTTCATAGTTACCCTGCCCCCATGCGAATGGCCCATTATAATAGGATCAGACACCTGCATTTTATCTAAAAATTCCAAAACAAAATCGCAGTAATCGTCGGTGTTCCAAACCTCAGACATAGTTTCGGTATTGCCACAGCCCGGAAAATTAACCGCATAAAATTTACAGCGGTCATCAAGTGCCGCCATTATGCCGCGGTAGGTGTCAAACGATGCACCCCATCCGTGTAATAAAAGCACCGGTATACTGCCGTTGCCCGATATTAAATATTCGGTTTTTAAACCTTTTACTTCGGTAAACATAAAAAACCCCGCTAAAACTATATATACTATTGTATTATACCATTATTTTTTATATATTACAATAGCATTTT
>CAZUYL010000082.1:0-5908 GCA_964624945.1 uncultured Ruminococcus sp.
ACCACAAAACGCAGAAAAAGCCCAGCTTAATCTGGACTTTTTCGACAGTCTGACAGCAACGGTAGTTCCGTTGCTGTTTTTTGTCTATATTTTTGCTTTAGTGAATTTTGTATATAATTTGTCGATTATAAAGCAGGCTAAAAATGCTATGCCTATGCCCAAAACTGCACCTGCCAACACGTCGGTAGGGTAGTGCACGTAAAGGTAAAGTCTTGATAACGCAATAAGTACTGCCAAAACCATTGCAGGAATACCAAAACGCTTATCACGAATTAACAAAACGGTTGCCGCTTCAAAAGATGCCAATGTATGCCCCGAAGGGAACGAAAAGTCCGATAAAACAGACACTAACAACTCAGATTGAATAACTGTATTTAAGTCATAAGGTCTTATACGGGCAAAAGCGTTTTTCAGTATTAGGTTGCCTATAATTAAACCTATAAGAAGTGCCGCTCCCATAGAAAAACCTGTTTTTCGTGTTTTTTTGAAAATTATAAAAAGCACGGCTACTATTATCCAAAAAACTCCGCCGTCGCCGAATTTTGTGATAAATGGCATAAAAATATCTAAAAATTTACATGTAAAATGTTCGTGAATAAAATCAAGTATTTTAAGTTCGGCTTCATTCATTTGAAACAACCTCCGCATTTTGCATATCAATTGCTTTGTAAGTGTCACCGTCACGGCGTAGATATACGTATTTGTCAAACTTGTCTTCGTAAGTGTTGCCGTTGCGGGTTAAAACATTTGTAAGACGCACCCTGCAACTGAAAAGGTTTTCGCTGTATTTATGCAAATCGGTAACCGAAAGATTTTTAATTTGATAACTTTCGTGTTCGAGCGAGAATATAACCAAACTTGTGCGTATATTGGTATAAAATTCGGTGTTTGAGTCGATATACTTTTTAATATTGGTTAAATTTGAATCGTTTTGCATATATGCGGCATATGTGCTTGCGGCTTTGCCTGCAATATCCGATACGGCATTTTTTTCGGCAAATTCTTGCACTACAACATAGCAGTTATCACTTTCGCTGACTTGAAGTGTTTTTTTGCCCGATGTTGCAGTAACGCTTTCGGGTTTGTTTAAAAGAAAATCTGCCGTAATTATTTGCTTTTTAATAATTTTACCGTTGTCGGTATAATCTTTAAGATTTGGTAGTTCCTCATCGGCTATATCGTCCGCAGCAACATCTACACCGTTAATTTTAACCGCAGCATCCGACGTTGCCGACACCGTAAAGGTTTGATAAAGCGATTTATTAAATTCCATACCCGATACCGAATATTTTTTGGTTTTGCCGTCTTTTTTAAGATAAACCTTTAAAAAATCGCTGTCATCGGCTTTGATAATGTATGCGGCATCGCAGTCTTTTGGCTTTAATGCAGAAGATAGCGATGTAAATTTTTTGTCTTTGGTTAATTCTTTTATGGCAGAATCAAAATTTTTTTGAGTTTCGTATCTTGAAAGTTTAAGGTTGTATTCATCTTTAACCGAATACAAACCGCCTTTTTCAAGATATTCGGTAATAACTGTATTTACAATTTGTTCGGGTTGTGCGGCTTCGTAACCTGCAAGCCAATTTCTGAAAACAAAAATACCTACCGCAAGCAGTAATATAAAAATTGCAATAACAGAAAAATATATTCTGTAAAATAAAGATTTTTGTTTCATTACTGTTCCTCCGCAACTATAAAGTACGTGGGTATTCGGCGTGGGGTTGTGAACGCTTTGTAACGGTTTACCAAGCCTTTAAGTTGATATTGGTCAAGTTGTGATTTATCAACCGAATAAACGTCAAAATAATTTCGGTAATAAAGCATAGCCGAAGAACCGCCGTCAAGCATACCTGCGTTTACAGCACCGTATTCAAGCATAATTTCTATAACATCGTTTCGAGTAGCACCTATACTGTCGGTAGAACGACCGTCGGTTACAAGCATAATAACGGCACCGTCAGCACGTTGACCTATCGCCGTGCGTTGTGCAGTACCTGTATCATTATCGGCTTTATAAAGTTTTACTTCGTTTTCTACCTGTTCTATAAGTACGTTGCCGTTTTGGAATGAAACCGCATCGCGAATACCTAAAGCATCGGCTTCTTTTTTGGTCATTGACTCACGGCATATAAGTTTGTTGTTGCTGTCAAAACCTATAAAGGTTCGTTTTAGACCGTCGTTCCAAACATTTTTGCCGTTTGAATAGGTAAGCCCCATAGGTGCCGAACCTTTACCGACACCGCCTGTGTCTAAAAATTCACCTGCGTTTATTGCGGCAACCGAATTGTACTTGCTTACCATATCAAAAATACGCATACCCTCGGTGGCGTTTGCAAAATCGTTTGAAGAAACACCCACCGATATACGTGACGGATCTTTTACAAGCAATAAATAACCTTTAAATTTAGGCTCGTTTAAAAAGATGAGTTTCATACCGTCTTTTGCATCTGCCCATTCATCGTCATCGGTTTTTTCAATGTCGTCTACGGTTATTACATCGGTGTTTATTGTTTCGCTTGCCTCAATAATTTGGTCGATTGTGCTTTGCGGCAAAAAGAGTGACGGTGCCCACTTGGTAGCACTTGCCTCTTTTGCCATAATAACAAGCATATTGCGTAAACTTTTACTAGGTCCGTAGCATACGGTAAGTCCTGCCGAATAAACGGTTACAAGCAACATAACTATTGCTGTAAATATTGAAAGCACTGTTCTGCCGATTATTGTTTTAGGTTTCAATTTTTGTTTCACCTTAACTTTTTTTGCCTGCGTTTTTTTGGTTGCAAAAACCCAACTTTGCTGTATGCGATAACTTACAAAAAACAAAATTGTGTCAATAATTGCTTTAATAACGGTTGAAAGCAGGTCAGATGCCTTAAAAATTTCGCTTATAAGCGAAACCGAAAATGCTGAAATTAACATTTGCGGAACAGCAAGTGCATAATAGCGTGCAAGTGAGCGACTGCCTTTTGCGTTTGAATCAAACACGGTTTTGCGGTTGATGTTGTAATTTAAAAACGAAGATGCCGCACGTGCTACCACCGTGGCAATAACTACTGTTGCAGTTCGCGGTAAGCCTTTTATTAATTTTGAAATAATATAGAAAAGCAGAATGTCGGTTAAAAAGCATACGCACGAACTTATGGCATACGACAAAATAAATCTGTAAATTTTAATTGAATCTATAATGGGTCTGAAATGTGACGAAGCGTTTTCTTCAATATAAATTGTTTTAATCGGAATTTCTTTCATTTCAATACCGTATTGCTTGAATTTAAGCAACATATTGGTTTCGTATTCAAAACGGTCACCTTTTACCGAAAGCAACAATTCAAAAATATCAATAGAAAAAGCACGTAAACCTGTTTGTGTGTCCGAAAGGTTAATGCCGCAAAGCAACTTAAACACGGCAGATGTTGTGTTATTGCCTATTCGACTGCGTTTAGGTACATCGGGTCCTGAAAAATCACGGCAACCCAAAACAACGTCGTTGCCTTCGGCTAAAGCATTGGCACAGGCTAGTGCGTCTTCGGGCGAATGTTGACCGTCACCGTCAACCGTAACTGCACCTGTGACTTCGGGATAATTGCGTAATATATGACGAAAGGCAACCTTTAATGCGGCACCTTTACCGCTGTTTCTTCTACGATGTATTACGGTTATGTTATCATCGCTTTGCGGAAAATATTCAAGATGCTCACGGTCACTGCCGTCGTTTACAACAATAACGTGCTTAAAGCCGATGTCAAGCATACCTTTAACGGTATTTTTTAATTTTTGATCTGGATTAAGCGAGGGTATAATAACAAAAACATTATCATTCATCAAATCAACTCCCCAAACATTTGCATAAAATGACAGTTTATATTATACAACGCCTTATGCACACAAACAAGTTACAAAACAGTAAATATAGTTTCAAAATGTAACAATATAAAAAAGCGGTAATTATTTAAAATTACCGCTTATTCAGACAGTTCTTCCCAAGTTTGAAGTGCATTTAAAAGTTCTTCTTCAAGGGTGTCTATATTTGTTTGAATGTCCGACAGTTTTTGATAGTCGGCAATGTTTTCGGGTAGTTGCTGTTCTGCCTTTAATTTTTCTATTTCTAATTCAAGCACAGTTACTTTTTCTTCGGCTTTTTTAAGTGCCTTTTCTTTGCGTGCCTTTTCTTTTAGTGGGGTAGTAAAGGTTTTTTTAGCGGATTTTTCGGTTTTTTGAACTTTTTGCGGTTCTTCTGTTTTGATTTGATTTTGTCGCAACATATATTCATCGTAACCGAAATCATGCATTTGTGCGTTACCGTTTTCAAAAGCAATTAAACGGTTTGCAAGTTTTTTAACAAAATAACGGTCGTGAGATACAAAAATCAAGGTTCCGCCGTATGATGATAAAATATCCTCAAGGGTTTCTTTTGAAAGTATATCCATATGGTTTGTGGGCTCATCAAGAATAAGTAAGTTGGGCGATTTGCGAAACAGTTTGCAAAGTGCCAAACGTACACGTTCACCGCCTGAGAGCATATCAAGTGTTTTAAAAACATCTTCACCGCTGAATAAAAAAGCACCAAGAGCACTGCGTGCCTCAAAATCATTTATAGCGGGGAATGTCGATTGCATATTATCAAGCACGGTTTCGGGGCCTTTAATTTGAGCCATTTGTTGATCGAAATACCCCATATTAACCAACGCACCTGTAGAAATATTACCCGAAATGGCAGGTACTTTACCCACTATTGTTTTTATAAGGGTTGATTTACCGCTGCCGTTACCACCTATAATTGCTACACGGTCACCGCGGTAAATATTAAAAGAAAGTGTTGCAAGCGGCTCGTCAAAACCGATTTTTAAATTGCTTGCGGTAAGTACCTCTTTTGCACTTTGCACCGAAACTTCAAGGCTTGCTTTAAAGGTTTTGTTGTCGTAAGAGTCGGGTGCATCAAATTTTTCCATACGCTCAATAGATTTAAGTTTGCTTTGTGCCATTGCCGCTTTGGTTGCCTTGTATCTAAAACGTTCGGCAGTTGCCTCAATGCGTTTTATTTCTTTTTGCTGTGCTTCGTAATTTTTGGCTTGTAAATTACGCATTTGGCGTTTTTTTGCCGTAAATTCGGTATAATTGCCAACATACCGTGTGGTTTTGCCGTGTTCTATTTCATAAATTTCATTTACGGTATTGTCTAAAAACATACGGTCGTGCGACACTATAAGTACGGCTTTTTTGTAATTTTTTATGTAATCTTCAAGCCAAGATACCGCCTCAATATCGAGGTGGTTGGTAGGTTCGTCAAGCAAAAGCAAATCGGGTTTAGATAAAAGCAATTTTAAAAATGCTATTTTTGTACGTTGACCGCCCGAAAATTCATTCAAAGGGCGGTGCTTTTGATTTTCATCAAAACCGAATTTTTTAATTGCCGCTTCGTATTCTTTTTCAAAATAAAATCCACCTTCGCGTGTAAAGGTGTCAAGCAGATTGGTATAGCGTTTAATGTTTTCTTCTGAGGGGGAGTCTTCCATATCTTGCTGAGCGGCATCGAGTTGCGATTTTGTATCTAAAATATATTTGTATGCACCGCGTATTTCTTGCAACAGGGTAACGCTGTCATCGGCAAAGGTCATTTGGTTTAGCGTGCTTATTGTTGGGTTGCCGCTTTTTGCAAAAAAACCGCCGTCGTTTTCAACGTTTGCGAGTTGAAGTTCTCCGCCTAAAAGTCTAAGCAGGGTTGTTTTACCGCAACCGTTTCTGCCAACTAAACATATTTTGCTGTTGGTTGTTATATTTAAATTTATATCGGTTAAAATCGGCATACCCGAAAGGTCAACTTTGCCGTTATGTATTTCTATTTGCATTTTATCACCAAGGCTATTTTAACATTAAATTTAACTTATTTCAATATTGATAACACTAAAAT
>CAZUYL010000083.1:0-5900 GCA_964624945.1 uncultured Ruminococcus sp.
TATTTTAATAAAACATTAAATGTAATATCAAAATTTTTTACCGCCAATTTTGAGGTATCAAGCACTAAAATCTCAAAAAGAATAGGTGCTGCCGTTACCACAGTTTTGGTATTTTTTGTTATTCTATTTAATTCGCAATTTATAAATCTTGAAAGCCAATACCGATGGGCACTTTTGTCATTTGCATTGGTCACTCCATTTTTAATCGGTTTATTTATTGCGTTTAGCGTAAAAATCAAGAACGACCTTTTTAACAAAATTTGGCATTTTGTTTTCTTTTTGCTTGTTCCTATTTTAATAATGACAATGACCGAATGTTTAAACAGCATTTTTATTTATAATATGACCTATCTCGGATTTTTTGCCAACTATATGGTTATATTGCTGTTTTTATTTTTGGTTTTTGCGTTAAGCGGCAGTTTTAGGATTTCTATGCTTGTTGTAAACACCGTTTGCTACGGTTTTGCCGTTGCACATTGCTATATAGTGCAGTTTAGAGGTACACCGTTTATACCTATGGACTTTTTAAGCATAACCACAGGTCTTAATGTTGCTAACACCTACGATTACACCCCCACTTATACGGTAATTATCGGTACTCTTATTTTCATTTTTTTAACCGTAATTGCCATAAAAAACAAAACGCCTAAGTTTAACACCATAACAAAAATTGTTTCACGCACATTTACAGGCACATTTTTTGCCTGCCTTATGTGTTTGTTCTATTTTACATCGGTTTTTGCCGATGCAGGTGTTAAACCTGATTTCTGGAATCAGGCACGCGGTTACCGTAACTACGGTTTTGTTTTCAGTTTTTTCTGTAACACAAAATATTTATATATGTCAGAACCCAGCGGCTACGATGCCGACAGCGTAGGCGACTACGTTTCAAGCACGGTTGAAAAAGAAGAAAACAACGTTATAGCCACTACCGGTAACGAACCTAACATAATTTGCATAATGAACGAATCACTTTCTGATTTAAGCGTTTTGGGTGAATTTACCACTAATGAAGATTATATGCCATTTATGCACAGTCTTACCGAAAACACGGTTAAAGGCAATTTGTACGTACCAGTTATAGGTGCCGGAACATCTAACACCGAATTTGAATTTTTAACAGGTCACTCCACCGCATTTTTGCCGTCGGGCAGTAACGCATATATGCTTTACGTTAAAAATCCGATTGCTTCGCTTGTGTCAACACTTGAAGGTCAAGGTTATTCTTCGTGGGCGTTGCACCCGTATTACTCAAGTGGTTGGAACAGAGTAAACGTTTATAATAATTTAGGTTTTAACTCTTTTACCTTTTTGGAAAATTTAATTGATGCTTCTATTTTAAGTGATTATGCTAAAAACGGCAGCGATGCCGAATATTTACAGCAACTTGTTGAAACCTATTATCCCGACCGCAACAATATGCTTACACGTCAATATATAAGCGACAGTTACGACTACGATGTTATTATAGAAAATTACAAAAACCGTGACAAATCGCAACCCTATTTTGCATTTAATGTAACAATGCAAAATCACGGCGGATACACAACAAGTGCTTCTAACTTTAACGAATGTATACAAATCACCTCTGCCGATACTTATTACAACAAGGCAAGTAAATATCTGTCTTTGGTGAAGGCAAGCGATGATGCGTTTAAAGGTCTTATAGAATATTTTAAGAACGTTAACGAACCCACCGTAATTTGTATGTTCGGTGACCATCAACCCTCTATAGAAACCGAATTTATAGCATCGCTTTTAGGCGTTAACAACCTCAATAATTTAACCGTAGAGCAGGAGCAGGCACGCCACGTAACACCGTTTTATATTTGGGCTAATTTTGACATTGAAGAAAAATACATTGATAAATTAAGTGCCAACTATCTTTCATCGTACGTGCTTGATGTTGCAGGTGTTAAACTTACCGATTTCAACAAATATTTGATTAAACTTTCCGAAACTTTGCCTGTAATTGATACAGTAGGCTACATTGACTGCTACGACAATTACTATAAATGGAGTAGCAAAAGCGATTATTCGGATATTTTAAACGAGTACGAAAAAATTCAATACAACAATATTTTTGATACACAAAACAAAAATAACGATATATTCTTCCTTGAAGGCTACACTATGCCCGAAATGCAAGAAACAGAATCCTCAGCAGAAAGCGAAGAACAATGATAAACACTACCCTTTGCCATATTGAAAAAGACGGTAAATACTTAATGTTGCACCGCATAAAAAAAGAAAATGATTTAAACCGTGATAAATGGGTTGGCATTGGCGGTAAATTCGAGGATAAAGAAAGCCCCGAACAATGCAACCGCCGTGAAGCGTTTGAAGAAACGGGACTTACCCTCAACAAATGTAACTACCGCGGAATTGTAACCTTTGTTTCTGATAAATGGAGCACCGAATATATGCACATTTTTACCTGCAATGATTTTTCGGGTGAAATAAAAAAGTGTGACGAGGGTGTACTTGAATGGGTAGACAAAAAAGATGTTTACAACCTGCCTTTGTGGGAAGGCGATAAAATATTTTTAAAACTAATCGAAAATTCCGACACGCCGTTTTTTTCGTTACGACTTGAATACCACGGTGAAAAACTTGTAAACGCAATACTTAACGATAAGGTGATATTATGAAAATTTGTATATACGGTGCATCGTCTAATATTATCGACGATATATATATTAACGCCGGTGAAAATTTAGGTAAAGCCATAGCAAAAAGCAACCACGACCTTGTATTCGGCGGCGGTGCGGAAGGTCTTATGGGTGCCGTAGCACGCGGTACATATAACGGCGGCGGAACTATAATAGGTATATGCCCCTCGTTTTTCAACGTTGACGGTGCGTTGTTTACAAACTGCACTAAAATGATTTATACCGAAACTATGCGTGAACGCAAACAGTTGCTTGAAGAAACCGCAGATGCTTTTATAATTACTCCGGGCGGAATAGGAACTTTCGACGAATTTTTCGAGATATTTACCCTGCGTCAGTTGGGCGTTCACAAAAAACCCATAGCAATACTTAATACTAACGGATATTATAATTCGTTAATAGATATGCTCAACAACACCGTAAACCAAAAATTTATGCCGATAGAAAATATGAATTTGCTCTATATCAGCGAAAACCCCGATGATATTATTGATTATATCGAAAATTACGATCCCGAAAAATATAAAAATTCCGAATTCAAGTTTATAAAAAGATAGCAAAAAACGCTATGAAACGACGGTTTCATAGCGTTTTTATTGTAAAAAGCACAAAATAGTATTATTAAAATTATAATCAACACGCAAACGCTTTGTTAACAATGTATTAAACATTTGTTGACATTTAATAACTTTTGTGATAATCTAACAATAGAAAGGTAAACTTTTGGTTTATTAAAGAAAGGAAGCGATACCGATGCACAATTTATCATTTTTTAAACAACTGAATAATAAAGAAAGGGTTGTCACAGCAAATGAACTCATCAAACAAATTTGTGTCGGTGTTGCTGTGTTTTACGATTGCGTGTGCAATTTTAACAACACCGACTTCAGCAGTTGAAAGATTAAATCAAGTAAGCGATAATTATCAACCGTTAACGTCTAACTCGGTTTCTACCTATTCAAGTACGTTGCCTTACGGAACTTTAGACGTTGTTGATACTTATCAAATCGGCGGTTGGGCTTATCAAAACGATTATCCCGATACACCGATTAACGTTCATATTTATATAATAAACAATTCAACCGGCGAAACGTCGATAATCGGTATTACGGCAAACGGTTGGCGACAAGATTTATACAACGGCGGCTTCGGTAACGGATATCACGGTTTTTCATATTCTATTGATTGGAGCGATTTCCCGGAAGAAGAACTGAGAGTTACCGCTTATGCAGTCGACCAAACGGGATATCATCCGGCGTTTTTTGACGGATATTATGATAACCGATTGGCGATAACGTTATTGGGTATGGTAGAGTCTAAATATTATCACGATTTTTCCAAATGGATATGGTTACCGGAGGTCGAAACTTATTGTAAAAATATAGGTTATTCAGAATTAGAAAGGCAAAATTGTGCAACAGTTAAATCAGTTGCCCGTAACTATGCTTATGAAAATTTTATAAAACAATCTTCATATTGTTCAATTACTACGCACGGAAAGTCGGACGGTAAAAGCATAGAATGGAGTATGCACAGTTATTTTGGAGATCCGGAACCGTGGCAAGAGTACGGTTTTTGGCACGTTGACCAGATTGACGCCTTGCCAAGCGGATATTTTTCAAAAACAAGATGCGTTGTTTTAATGGCTTGTTGTGCCGGATTAGGCGGTGATTCAAATCCGGATAATATGGTGAACGCATTACATCGAAAAGGTGTAAAAACCGTTGTTGGTTTTAAAAATGAAGTATATTATACATACAACACATATAGTAACGGTACGGTTGTGCTTAATACCGACAGCGGAATGTTATTATGGAATATAGAATTCACCAAACATTTAGGTCTTGGTGAAACAGTCGCACAAGCAGCGGCTTCCGCTAGGGCGGAAATTAATGATAAACATTCCGAAAAAATGCTTGCTTACTGGGGATTAAACGAAGAAAACTGTTATATAGCAGGCGATGCAAATCAAGTTGTTAAACATTAATAATTGAAAGGAGTTATATTTATGAAAAAAATTACGGTTATAATAGTCGCTGTTGTTCTCTGTATTGCTCTTGCGGGGTATGTAGGTGCTACGTATTTAGGTAGTGGCATTCTACAAACAGTTACAAATAAAGAGAATGATATACCTAAAGAAAATTCTAACGCAGAACAAAACGCTGAAGTAACAGCCAATGAAGATACGTTATCCAACAATCAGGAAACTGTAATTGAACCGTTATCGGAGCAAGATAAAACTGTAAAAGAAGAAATTGCAAAATTTGTAACTACCGACGTTGATTTTAGATATGAAACGCAGGAAATAATTGCTGATAAACAAATTGATGTAAAATTTTCTAAGGTAACAGACCTTGACGATATTGGCAAAATGATTACTTATATAAGTGATGACGGCGATAAAATTATGTACAATTGCAATACCGGAAAGTTATTTTTAGCGAGATTAAAATATGAAAAAACAACCGGTAATATTAGCATTGATACCGCACAAAAAATAGCGGATGATTTTGTCTATGGAATTTACGATGCAAATGATTTTGATTTCAAAGAAAAGTTTGAGTATGATAGCAATTCATATTTATTTGTTTATCAAAAATTGATTTCGGGTTATGAGTCTGATGCAACTTATGAAATAAAAATAGATAAAAGCGGAAACGTTATATATTTAAGAGATGCGGTCGATTATTTAAAAGGCATAGAAACACAAATTGACGTTCAAAAAATAGAAGAATATAAAGAAAATTTGCTTAAAAAATATGAATCTGAGGGTGCAATTATAGATCTTATGTATATCACTAAGAGAGATGGTAAACTTCAAGTTGCAATCTCGATTTTACATGGTATAAACGATGATGGCACAATAGGTACCGATAAAGAATTCATGTTTTTTGAACTGTAAATATTATTTTGTGCTGTATTTTATTTTTGTTTAAATTTCAAATTAAATAAAAATATAAAGTCGGTCTATTCAGACAGCGTGGTCGAGTGCAATATCAAAAACGACGATGAAATGTGTCCAATTTATTATCTGTATAAAGACAACAGTTTGGATTTATACATACCTATAGAATTAAAATTAAAAACTGAAGATAACGTCGAATACTCTTCAGGAGAAATTGTTGTTTTAACTTTGAATTAAATATTCTTAAAGGCTCTATAATAAATGTTGGGGTGAACCAAGTAGAGCCTACAAAAAAAGAGTAAAGATTTAAAAAAGTAGAGCAT
>CAZUYL010000084.1:0-5842 GCA_964624945.1 uncultured Ruminococcus sp.
AGCTGGATAGAGCGTCTGGCTACGGACCAGAAGGTCGGGAGTTCGAATCTTCTTCGGCGCGCCATTTAAAATTGCAATACGCGTTTGCGTATTGCAATTTTATTTTTTTATCAAGCCGCATAAAAACAAATATAAAGCAAAAACAAATACCGATATATTAAATGTTTTGCTCACCCATAAATACACACCGAACAAAAATATTAAAAGAGCAAAAATCACGGTAATTATACGCACTATACTTTCAGATTTATATATATCAAATTTGCGACAAAGTAGATACACCAACAAATCGCCGCCGTCAAGTTGACTTACAGGTAGCATATTGTATAACCCCATCACCAAATTAATTATTGCAAATAACAGCGTTTGTTCGTTTTTAAAAATCGAATAATTAATAAACAATACAATGAATATGACAAAATTAGCAAGCGGACCGCAAAGCGTTATTATTGCCTCACCGTGCGGCTTTTCGGTAAAATTTCTTATTATCTGTACGCTGGTCGGAATAAGTTTTATCTCTTTAGGTTGACAATCGGCAGCCCACATTGCAAGCAAATGACCGCTTTCGTGTATAAAAACAGCAAAAAGCGTCGGTATTATAAGACCAGTTCTGTCAACCGCCAACATTAAACACAAAACGGCACAAAATAAAAAAGATATGTAAATTTTTGTTCCTAAAAACTTAAATTTCACGTGTGTAATCCTCATCAAAAACATTAGATACATCTACATCGTCGGCTATGTAGGTATTATATAGTTGCTCTGTTTTTTTATAAGTTTTATTTGAAAAAAACTTAATCAATAACAACGCCGCCAATACAACGCCAATGCAAACTGCCTGAGTTGTGCAAATAGATATATATGTATTTTTAAACTTCTTGTCATATGTGTCATTTTGTTGTTCTTGCAAGTTTTAACCCCCTTGTATAACTTTTAAATCTATGTTACAATAATATATATTTTACGAAAGGTTAACTTTATGCCATTTTTACCACTTACATTAAAAGAAATGAACGAACGCGGTTGGGATGCCGCAGATATAATAATAGTCACGGGTGACGCTTACGTTGACCACCCCTCGTTTGGAACCGCCATAATTTCACGCGTTTTAGAAGCCAACGGATTTAAGGTTTGTATTATTTCACAGCCACGTTGCGATGCCGATTATAAACGTTTCGGCAAACCGCGTGTGGCATTTATGGTAAACAGCGGCAATATTGACTCTATGGTTGCCCATTATACCGCCGCTAAACGCCGCCGTCATGATGATGCCTATACCGCAGGCGGTAAATCGGGTGCAAGGCCTGATCGTGCTGTAATAGTTTATTCAAAAGCCATTCGCCGAATTTTCGGTGATGTGCCTATTTGCATAGGCGGAATTGAAGCATCTCTCCGCCGTTTTGCCCATTACGATTATTGGGACGATAAGGTTCGCCCGTCTATACTTATAGACAGCGGTGCCGACTTGCTTATGTACGGTATGGGTGAAAAACATGTTGTAGAAATAGCACAACGTTTGCAAAACGGTGAGTCAATTAATGATTTACACAACATTTTAGGCACGTGCTATGCAGTTGATACAAAATCGTATCAGGTTCAAAGTGCAAAAGAATGTCCTTCGTTTGAAGCGGTAAGCGAAAATTCCGAACAAGGCAAACGCAAGTACGCCGAATCAACATATATTCAACAAACAGAACACGATGCCGTACGCGGTAAAACCGTTATACAACGCCACGGCAATAAAATAGTTGTTCAAAACCCACCTATGCCCCCTTTGAGCAGCGATGAAATGGACAGCGTATATTCCCTTCCGTTTATGCGTAATTATCACCCCAGTTACGAGACTCTCGGCGGCGTACCCGGTATAGAAGAGGTTAAATTTTCGGTTATACACAATCGCGGATGTTTCGGTGCGTGCAATTTTTGTGCATTGGCATATCACCAAGGCAGACAGGTTACGTGCCGCAGTCACCAATCGGTTATAGATGAGGTTAAATCAATAACCAAAATGCCCGATTTCAAGGGCTATATTCACGACATAGGCGGTCCTACGGCAAACTTTAGGGCACCGTCTTGCAAAGCACAGCTGCAACGCGGACTTTGTAAAGATAAACGTTGTATGGCACCTACCCTTTGCAAAGCGGTAGAGGTTGACCACAGCGATTATCTTGAACTTTTACGTGAACTGCGTAAAATTCCTAAAATCAAAAAAATATTTATACGTTCGGGCATACGTTTTGACTACCTTATCGCCGATAAAGACGAAGAATTTTTTGAAGAACTTGTCGAAAACCACATAAGCGGTCAACTTAAAGTCGCACCTGAACATTGTTCGTCACGTGTGCTTGACTGTATGGGCAAGCCGCATATAAATGTGTACGAAAAATTTAAAAAACGCTTTTACGAACTAACTGAAAAAGCAGGAAAAAAACAATTTTTGGTGCCGTATCTTATGTCATCACATCCGGGCAGTACCATTAACGATGCTATTGAACTGTCACTTTTCCTCAAAAAAGAAGGCCTACACCCCGAACAAGTACAGGACTTCTACCCCACACCCGGAACAATATCTACCTGTATGTTTTACACAGGTATAAACCCCATGAATATGCAAAAGGTTTACGTTCCGCGTACACCAGAAGAAAAGGCTCAACAAAGGGCTTTGTTGCAGTATTATAAACCCGAAAACCGCAAGTTTGTTATGTCTGCACTAAAAAAAGCGGGCAGAACCGACCTTATCGGTTACGGAAAAAATTGTCTTATAACTCCCGATAAAAACCAAAAAGGCAATAACGGTTTAAAACCGACCGTCAAGAAAAAGAAAACTATTCGCAATATACACAAACCTAAAAAGAGGTAATTTTATGAAAATTTCAGCAGGAATGAGCGGCGGAGTAGACTCGGCTGTTACAGCCGCACTTTTGTCGCAAAAATATGATGTTACGGGCATTACACTTCGCCTTTACGACGGCAATGACCCCGACCTTTGCAAAAAACTTGACCGTGAGGCTCAAGATGCCGCAGATGTATGCCGAAAACTTAATATAAATCATACCGTTTTAGATTTTAAAGATAAATTTGCCAATAGTGTCATAAAATATTTTATTGATGAGTACATCGCAGGCAGAACGCCCAACCCATGTGTTTGTTGCAACATAAACATTAAATTCGGTGCTATGCTTGATTACGCCTTAGACCACGGTTTTGATGCTATTGCAACAGGTCATTATGCAAAGGTTGAAAAATGCGGTGACCGTTATCTTTTAAAAAAAGCAACCGATATTTCAAAAGACCAAAGTTACGTTTTATACGGACTCACACAACATCAACTTTCTAAAACCGTGTTTCCGCTTGGTGACTACACCAAACCTCAAATCAGAGAAATCGCTTCAGATATGAATTTGTGCGTTGCCAGAAAATTCGACAGTCAAGATATATGTTTCGTACCCGACGGTGATTATGCCGCTTTTATAAAAAAAATTACAGGGTTAGATTTTGCCACAGGCAATTATCTTGACATAAACGGCAACGTTTTAGGCAAACATAAAGGCATTATCAACTACACCGTAGGTCAACGCAAAGGTCTTGGTATTGCACTCGGCAAACCTGCCTTTGTTATAAGCAAAGATGCCGTTTCAAACAATGTAATTTTAGGCGACGAACAACATCTCTTTTATAAAAACGTAGAAGTTGAAAACGTAAATATTATAGCCGCAGATAATCTTGACGGCGTAAAATGTAAAGCAAAATTAAGATACCGCCATACCGAACAGGATTGTATTATTCATCAAACCGGCAAAAACACCGTAACTCTCGAATTTGATACTCCGCAACGTGCTCCAAGCAGCGGCCAATCTGCCGTTTTTTATGACGGCGATACCGTTTTGGGCGGTGGTATTATTTTGAAAGGAACAAATTAAAATGAACCAACAAATACAAAAACTTTTTGAAAATTTAAAAAATAACAGAATTAATCCCCTTTACGCCGAAACAAAAGAAGATGCTTTTAAATTTGTTGAAGATATGTTGTTTGAAGGTTGCACAATAACCTCAGGCGGCTCGATGTCACTTATAGAAAGTGGCATTATAGATTTAATCAAAAGCCCAAAATACCGCTTTTTAGACCGTAACCGTGCAGGCATAACCCCCGAAGAACAGCAAGAATGTTTTAGGTCAACTATCGGTGCCGACTTTTACTTTTGCTCGGCAAACGCCATAACCGAAAACGGCGAACTTTTAAATGTTGACGGTTTTGCAAACCGAATATCCGCAATAGCATTCGGTCCCAAAAAAGTTGTAATGGTAGTAGGCGTTAACAAAATTGTTCCCGACCTAAAATCCGCCTTTTTGCGTGTTAAAAAAATTGCCGCACCAAAAAACTGTGTTCGTCTCGGAATTGATAACCCTTGCAAAACACTCGGTCATTGTGTATCTCTGCTTAACAATCCCGAACCCGATTTTGCCGACGGTTGCA
Source organism: uncultured Ruminococcus sp. (assembly GCA_964624945.1). Lineage (GTDB taxonomy): Bacteria > Bacillota > Clostridia > Oscillospirales > Acutalibacteraceae > UBA737. Next base: position 4,475 of record CAZUYL010000084.1, read on the forward strand.
AAAAAGACACTCGCATTTGTTGTGATTATCTTGTAAGTGCCCTACAACGTGAAAAAGACCGCATAACCGTTATATTAGTTAATGAAAACTTAGGATATTAAAATCAGAAAGGAAAAATCACTTATGATTACACCCGAAGCACGAAAAGAAAAAAGTATCGCTTATCTTAAAGAAAAAGGAATACCCTATTTCAGATATCTACCGACTATCGAGAGCAGTAACGACGTCAACCTCAAAAGTCTCGATAACGTGTGTAAAAGGGCTGCCACTTGTCTGTTTTCAACACAAATTGCTTGTGACGTTAGAGACGATGGCGATTACGAAAAATCCAAACTGATTTTTGGTGGACTTGTAAAATTATTTGGACTTGAAGACGAACTATTTCCAATCGAAAAAAGAATATTCAACAACGATTTTTCCCGACAAGACATTTTAGATGTTGTGTGGACATATGAATGTTATTGGATGCTTCTTTGGGCTTTGGGAATAATAGATACCGAAGAAGTAATAACGCCCGACAAAATATGTGACAGCAAAAAAGCAATTGCGATTTTTCAAGAATTTATGATGCCTATTATTAACCATAATTTCTCTAAATCAAAAAATTTTAAGTTGTTGTCGGATACTACATTTGAAAATTTCAAAAAAGCCGCTAATTTCAGGGATGTTGAAGAAATTTTAGATATGTTAGATCTTTACTATCGCTATCATTGGGCCTGTGTACAACATAGAATTGACCACGGCAAAACCGAATTTATCATTGACGAAGAAATCGTTTTAGAACGCAGAAGAGCACTCGAATGGTTAATATCCGATGAATTTGATTGGAACAATATTCGTTTAGACACCTAATTTGTTTTACCACGTTTTCGATAATGCAAAAACATTTTAGTTTATAGCATTATAATCTTTTAAATCTCTTGACAATTTCAACAAAATTAAATATAATATATAAGCCGTCTTTTAAAGACGGCTTATATACGAAATACAAAAACGCATCGAAGCGGGGACGTTGCCGACTACTGCCGGTGACAGATAAAGCGAGGCATAAGGAGTGGCAGCGGTCGAAATTTTGCACGGCAGTGCTAAAAAATTTCGGGCACCGCAACAGAACATAACGGAGCTGACTCGAAATGCTTTTTCCGTCTGGCGGTTTTGTCCGCATAAAACCCTTGATTTATCGGGGTTTTGAAATCTTAAAATCGAATATTTTTTTCTGTTCTCTCCTGTAGTTCTCTCCAAATCGTTTTTGAACGAGAAAACTACAGTTTAGAATATACACGGAGAGTTATCGAAGTGGTCATAACGAGCTCGACTCGAAAACCAAAGACCATTTTGGAAACCCCTCCTTGAAAACCCTTGATTTAT
>CAZUYL010000085.1:0-5753 GCA_964624945.1 uncultured Ruminococcus sp.
ATTAAGTTGTATAATACTATATATAGTATTTTAGGGGGATTCTGTTATGTTTGAAAAAAAATCAGAATTCAAAAAATTTGAAAACAAAGTTTGGCTCAGTAGCCCTACTATGCACGGTGATGAAATCGAATACGTAAATCAAGCGTATAGCACTAATTGGATGTCTACCGTGGGCGAAAACATCAACCAACTTGAAAAATCCATTTGCGACTATGTAGGTTGCAAATATGCGGTGGCTTTATCTTGCGGAACTTCTGCCTTGCATTTGGCAGTCAAACTTGCAGGTATTACGGCTTACGGTATGCCAAAAGTAGGTGAGGGTTCACTTGCAGGCAAAAAAGTATTTTGTTCTGATATGACCTTTGCCGCTACGGTCAACCCTGTGCTTTACGAGGGCGGCGAACCTGTTTTTATTGATACCGAATATGACACTTGGAATATGGACCCTATTGCTTTAGAAAAAGCGTTTGAAATGTATCCCGATGCAAAAATTGTGGTTGCGGCTCACCTTTACGGCACACCTGCAAAGGTTGATGAGTTGCGTGAGGTTATAGACCGTCACGGTGCAATTTTGGTTGAAGATGCCGCCGAATCTTTAGGTGCTACATATAAAGGAGTTCAAACAGGAACTTTCGGTAAATTTAATGCCATTTCTTTTAACGGCAATAAAATTATTACAGGCAGTTCGGGCGGTTGTTTTTTAACCGACAGTCTTTCTGCTGCCGAAAAAGTGCGTAAATGGTCTACACAGTCACGTGAAAACGCACCTTGGTATCAACACGAAGAATATGGTTACAACTACCGTATAAGCAATGTTATTGCAGGTGTTGTTCGCGGTCAAATGCCATATCTCGATGAGCATATCGCCCAAAAAAAAGCCATTTATGAACGTTATAAAAAAGGTTTGCACGGCTTACCCGTTTCTATGAATCCTATTGACACCCAAAACAGCACGCCTAATTATTGGCTTTCGTGCTTGATAGTCGATAAAGATGCTATGTGTAAACAGGTTCGCAGCGATAATGATGCTTGTTACATAAAAGAACACGGTAAATCTTGCCCTACCGAAATTTTAGAAGCTATTACTTCAATAAATGCCGAGGGCAGACCTATCTGGAAACCTATGCATTCGCAACCAATGTTTAGAAATAATCCTTTTGTTACATGCCACGGTAACGCAAGGGCAACTACCAATGCTTATATTGCAGGCGGCATAGCCGATGTCGGCTCTGATATTTTTGAACGTGGGCTTTGCCTACCGAGCGATAATAAAATGACACCCGAACAGCAAGACCGAATAATCGCTGTTATAAGGGCATGCTTTGAATAATCAGTTTTAAGGGGTAAAAATGGTCACTGAAAATACATTACATAAAAAAGGCATATATGAAAAGTTTTTTAAACGTTTTTTAGATATTTTGCTTTGCAGTATGGCGGTTATTGTTTTGTCACCAATATTGCTTATATTAACCGTTTGCGGTGCTGTGTTTATGAGGGGCAACCCGTTTTTTACACAACAACGCCCAGGCAAAGATGAAAAAATTTTTAAACTTGTAAAATTCAGAACAATGGATAACCGCAAAGATGCCGACGGAAATCTCTTGCCCGACACAGTACGCCTTAATAAATACGGCAGATTTTTACGTGCAACATCACTTGACGAATTGCCCGAACTTTTTAACATTATCAAAGGCGATATGTCAATCGTAGGTCCAAGACCGTTGCTTGTAAAATATTTACCGCGTTACAATGCCGAGCAACACCGCCGCCACAACGTGCGACCGGGACTTACAGGGCTTGCTCAAGCAAATGGCAGAAACGCAATCTCTTGGGAAGATAAGTTTAAGTTAGATGTTGAGTATGTCGACAATATTTCTTTTTGGTTTGATATAAAAATAATTTTTGCAACTGTAAAGGCAGTCTTAACTCACGAAGGTATTTCATCAGAAACATCTGACACTATGGAAGAATTTATGGGTAGTGAGGTAACTTTATAATGAGTGACTTGTTAATCATCGGTGCCGGCGGTCATGGTAAAGTAGTAGCCGATATTGCTAAAAAATGCGGTTATAATCAAATCAATTTTTTAGATGATAATGCTAATACAAAAGTTTGTAACGGTTATAAAGTTGTAGGCAAAACAGAAGATTTTATAAAATATGATTGCGATATGTTTGTTGCAGTCGGCAATGCCGAAATTCGTAAAAAAATTTCTCTACAACTTGAAAGCAAAAATAAAGCTATTGTAACTTTGATACATCCGTCTGCGGTAATTGGCGAAGATGTTGTCATAGGCAAAGGCACTGTTGTTATGGCAGGTGCTGTGATAAACCCTTCTTCTAAGATAGGTAACGGTGTTATAATTAACACTTGTGCTTCGGTTGACCATGACAACTCAATCGGTGATTTTGTTCATATTTCGGTTGGTAGTCATTTGGCAGGTTCGGTAGTAGTTGGCGAAAACACTTTCATAGGTGCCGGTGCCACAGTTATAAATAATATAGAAATTTTATCAAACTGCACCGTAGGAGCAGGTGCAGTTGTGATTAAAAATATTACACAAAAAGGAACTTATATCGGAGTTCCGACAAGGAGAATAGATATGAAAAAACCTCTTAATTTTTCGGGGGGGGGGGTAGAACATAACCGTTCTATCAATCCACTTTATTTGCTTGAGGTGGCGGCATGAATATTTTAATGTTAAGTGTCGGTCGCCGTGGTGAATTGCTTAAAAATTTTAAAAATTCACTTTCTGAAAATTCAAAGTTAATTGCTACTGACTTAAGTCCGTATGCACCTGCATTATATTTAGCGGATAAGCAATATCTTGTGCCGCCAATCAATGCACCGCAGTATATTGATAGTGTTATCGAAATATGCAAAAATGAAAAAATAGATGCGGTTACAACCTTTATTGATCCAGAAATTTCAATTCTTGCCGACAATAGAGAAAAGTTTGAAAAAATCGGAGTTGAAGTTTTAGCACCTTATAAAGAAACCGCCGTTTTATGCTTTGATAAATATAAAATGTTTAAGCATTTACAAAAAAACAATATCCCCACTGTAATGACATGGGGAACTTTAGAAGAATTTAAAATTGCTTACAATAGCGGTGAAGTTGATTTTCCTGTGTTTGTAAAACCAAGAACAGGCAGCGGAAGTGTAGGTGCCAGAAAAATAAACGAATATTCTGCACTTGACGAGGCTATAAAAACAGATTCTTCGCTAATTATACAAGAATTTATGAACTGTACCGATTTAGATGCCGATGTATATATTGATACAATTTCGCACAATGCTGTTTCTGCTTTTTCAAAACACAAGTTAGAAACACGAATTGGCGGTGCAAGTAAAACGGTTTCTTTTAAAGATGAAAAACTATTTGATTTTATTAAAAAAATCTGTAAAGTTTTTAAATTTAACGGTCCTGTCGATATGGATTTCTTTTACCGTGACGGCGTTTATTATTTGTCTGAAATTAACCCACGTTTTGGCGGAGCATATTTACATGCATACGGTGCAGGCGTTGATTTTATAAAATTGATTAAAAATAATATTAACGGAATTTCAAATAAATGTAATTTCGGTGATTATGATGACGGCGTTGTTATGATGATGTATGACAGTGTTGTTATCAAAAAAGATGATGAATTAGTTAAATAATTTTACAAAAAGGGATGTGCCAAATTTGAATATACTTATTATTTGTAACTGTGCAAGCGGATTAGACACATTCCGCGGTATGCTTATAACCGAACTAATAAATCAAAAAAATTCTGTTACGGCTATTGTGCCGCAAACCGATGAAGAAAAAGAAATTATTGCCGAAAAAAATTTGCTTGATATGAATTGTAATTTAATTCATATTAAAATGGAACGCCGTGGTATCAACCCGTTTCACGATTTTAAACTTGCAAAAAATTATTACAAAACCGTAAAACGCTTAAAACCCGACCTTATAATTACCTACACCATAAAGCCAAATATTTACGGTGGCGTGGTTGCAAGGCTTTTAAAAATTAAATATGTAGCAAATATCACGGGCTTGGGTACTGCTTTTCAGGGCGACGGTATGCTTAAAAAATTGGTAACTTTAATGTATAAAGTTGCGTTAAAAAAAGCCAAAACCGTATTTTTTGAAAATCAAGAAAATCAAAACACAATGCTAAATTTAGGAATTGTTAATAATGCCCAATCACATTTGTTGGCAGGTGCAGGTGTCGATTTACAAAAATTTTCTTTTAAAGAATATCCACCCCAAAGCGAAACAGTTAATTTTTTGTTTATCGGTCGTGTTATGCAAGAAAAGGGCATAAATGAACTTTTTTGTGCAATGCAAAAATTAATGGCTGAAAAATTTAACTGTGTATTAAACGTGGTAGGCGATTTTGAAGAAGATTACAGTCAAAAAATCACCGAATTTGAAAAAGAGGGTTGGCTAAAATATCACGGATATCAAAGTGATGTTCGTCCTTTTATAAACGATTGTCAATGTTTTGTGTTGCCCTCTTGGCACGAAGGTATGGCAAACACTATTTTAGAGTGTGCCGCATCAGGCAGACCTATAATTGCTACCAACATTAGCGGTTGCAAAGAGGCAGTATTGGACGGCAAAAGCGGAATGCTTTGCGAACCGAAAAATGCAGATAGCCTTTATAACGTGATGAAAGATTTTATGTTGCTTTCTTACGAGCAAAAAAAATCAATGGCTCTGCAATCACGCAAGCACATTGAAATAAATTTTGATAAGAAAAAAGTTGTAGAAGAAACGATAAAGTATTTATAGGGGTCATTATGTCAAGTGTATTTATTTTAATGTTTTTAACCATAAGTTTAGGTTGGTTATATGAGCATGCTTATATAGGCGTAAAAAGTAACACTTTAGAAAAAAGAAAAATTAGTATAGTTTTTATTATAATAACATTGCTTTTAGGTGTTTTTTTAGGTTTAAGGACTAATTATAATGATACGGGTACATATATTTTAGTCTATAATACTATGAAAACATTTCCTGATTTTTGGAATGATTTTGATCCATCTTTAAGTAAAGATCCTGGTTTTAATTTGTGTAATGCTATTCTGAAAACGTTAGGTATTTCTACGCAAAGTTGGCTTATGCTATATGCTTTGGTTACAATTGCTTTGTATATGCACTTTATACGCAAGTATAAAAATAATTTGCCACTGAATTTATTTCTGTTTTTTTGCGTAGGGTCATATACTTTTGCTGGTGCTGCAATAAAACAATCAATTGCAACTGCAATTTGTTTGTGTGCTATTCAATTTGCGTTAGATAAAAAATGGATAAAATATCTTATTGTTGTTTTTATCGGAATGACTTTCCATGTTTATGCGTTTGTATTTTTGTTTGTTCCATTTTTAATATTTAAACCTTTCACTAAAAAAACACTATATCTTATTTTTGGTAGCGTGCTGATTGCTTTGACTATGCAATATTTATTAGGTGCGATTATAGATATAACTTCAAGTATGGGCGAATCATACTCTTTAGAAGAATTTAGTGGTGAAGGTATTAATATTTTTAGAGTTTTAGTATGTAATGTTCCTTTAATATTGGCGTGTTTATTTAAAAATAAAATATTTGAAAATTCTACCAAAGAAGAAAATTTGTTTTTTAATATGGCTATGGTTAACGGTTGCATAATGTTTATCGGTATTTTTGGAACGGCAAACTATTTTGCAAGGCTTGCAAACTATTTTGTTATAGCCCAAGCAATTACATTGCCGAATAT
>CAZUYL010000086.1:0-5719 GCA_964624945.1 uncultured Ruminococcus sp.
CGGCACACCTCGTCGCTGTCGGTACCTAAAACGTCCGAAAGCAAAAGTTCGTTGCCGTCCCAATCGGTATTAAGGGGTTCGTCAATAGATATTTCGCCCTTGCGTGACGATATTTTACGTAAATGCATCAATATTTCATTTTCAATACAACGTGAGGCATATGTTGCAAGTTTTATATTACGTTCGGGACAAAATGTATTTACCGCCTTTATAAGTCCGATTGTGCCTATAGAGATTAGGTCTTCTACCGATGTCGGAGAACCGTCAAACTTACGGGCAATGTATACCACTAAACGCAGGTTATGTACTATAAGTTTTTCTTTTGCGGTGTCGGTCAAATTATTAATTAAACTTAGTTCTTCTTCTGCCGAAAGCGGCGGAGGTAATATTTCGGAGCCGTTTATATAATATACGGCATCATGCCCCAAAATATTTAACATTAAATTTTTTAACCACTTAAAAATTTTCATAAAATACCCCTTATCAATTTAAACTTTCAGGATTAACTATTATTTTGCAATCATTCAGCGGTGTAGCCGATACCGCAAGAATTGGATTTTTAAACGTATATTTATGTTTATTGAAAACTATTTCGGCACCGTCAATGCGAAACCCGTCAAGCAAACTTTCACCCGTAACGGTTTTGCAGGGAATTTTTCTAACCCTTACGGGATTAGCAACCTCTTTGCCCAAAATTTTATCTATTACGGAATATTCGGTAATAAAAATTTGAGAAATGCCGAAAACATCTTTTAAAGAATTACCCGTATCAACAATGCCGCTTAATTTTAAACTGTTATCACGGCAGGTAATATTGACCTCGCAGTACGTACTTTGCATAAAAGTTTTTTTGAAATTTTTTCTGAAAAGCAAAACGGCAAAATAGCCTATCAAAGAAAAAAGCGTTAAAAAAATCGGCGATATATTGAAATATACTATACTGTTATTTATAACCATACCGTAGGGTTTAAATATATACCAAAGTGCAATCATAGCACCGCTGTAGGCAAAATTTACGGCAAACAACACCGCCACCGACCTAATAAAATCTTTTATGCTCTGCATTTTAAAGGTTATCAGGCACATTGCCGCACACATAAAAATATGAACTGCAATCTCAAAAAAAGAATTTGTTTGAGGTAAAAATATGTAAAGCGAAAACACGCCGCCTGCCGCCGCACCTAAAACAGTACGTAAAAAAACAGTACTTTTTTGCAAAAAGCGTGACGTTAAGGCAAGCAAAAAATAATCTACTGTAAAATTAACCAAAATAAGTATATCGGCGTAAACTACCATACCTCCACCTCAAAATTATTATATACCGCAAAACTTAAAAAATATGTCAAAACAAAAAATAAAAAAACGGCACATTTACACGAAATATGCCGTTTTTTTCTAAAAACTTATTTGTCAAATTTTCTTTCGTAAAGCATAGCCGCTATAAACACAACCAAAACCGAACCCACGTTGTGAACTATGGCACCCGTTGTTGGATTAAGCAATTTAAAGAATGATAATACAATCGCCGCAAAGTTAATTAAAAGCGATAATGAAATTCCGAATTTTATGGTAGAAAGTGTTGCTTTTGAAAGCCTTTTAAGATACGGAATTTTTGATACGTCATCACCTATGAGTGCTATATCAGCAGTTTCGATTGCAACGTCACTGCCTATGCCACCCATTGCAATGCCGACGTCGGCGGTTTTTATGGCAGGGGCATCGTTTACGCCGTCACCTATCATACAAACGGTTTTACCCTCACGTTGCATTTTTTCAATGCACTCTACCTTTTGTTCGGGCAAAAGTTCGTAATTAACCCTGATAATGCCTACCTTATCGGCTAAAAATTCTGCCGCATATTTACTGTCACCAGATAATAAAACACTTTTTGTATTAAGGAAATTTAATTTGCTTATCATATCGGGGACGTTTTCTTTTAAAACATCTGCCAAAGCAATAATGCCCAAAATTTCTTTATTGCTTGCTACAACAACGGTTGCTTTACCCTGTTTTCGCAAGTTTTCAAGCGTGGTTGTAATTTCTGCTAAAGTGTCACAACCCTGTGATTTTTTAATGTATTTTTCATTTCCGCAAAAAATATCTGTTCCGTTTAATTTTGCCGTTGTTCCCATACCTGCAAGCATTGTAAAATCCGAACAGTCTAAAATTTCAACGCCGTTTTTTGCGGCATAATCAACTATTGCTCTTGCTATGGGGTGTTCGCTTTTATTTTCAACCGAAGCGGTAATTTTTATTAAATCCTCTTCGGTTAATTGGCCGTTTAGGGCAATTACATCGCTTACGGTAAGTTTTCCGTAAGTTAGAGTGCCTGTTTTGTCAAAAGCAACGGTGTCAACCTTGCCCATTTTTTCGAGTGCTTCGCCCGATTTTATTATAACACCGTGTTTTGTAGCCTGACCTATTGCCGCCATAATTGCCGTAGGTGTTGCAAGCACCAAAGCACAAGGGCAAAACACTACCAACACCGTTACCGCAACGGTAACATCTTGCCTAATAATTCCCGCAAGTATTGCAAGCAAAAACGCTATCGGAACCAACAAACTTGCCCACTTATCAGCGGTTCGTTGCATAGGTGCCTTTTTGTTTTCGGCATCACGCACCATATTGATAAGTTTTTGAAAGGAGGAATTTTCTGCTACCTTAGTTGTTTTTACGTCGATTGCACCGTATAGATTGATTGTGCCGCAAAAAACGGCATCGCCTACCGATTTGTCAACAGGCAACGATTCACCCGTCATAACCGATTGGTCAATACTTGTACTGCCTGATATTATTTCACCGTCAACGGCAATTTTTTCACCGGGCAAAACCCTTACAATATCACCCACGGCTACCTGCTCGGCGGCAACTGAAATTTCTTTATCGCCCGATATTATTCTTGCCTGAGTTGGTGTTAGGGCAATAAGATTTTTAAGTCCGCGTTTGGCACGGTCGGTGGTTAAATCCTCAAGTATTTCACCTATTGCCATAATAAAAGCAACCTCACCTGCGGCAAAAAAATCACCTATAATTGTTGCGGATATCATAGCAACCGAAATCAGCAACGATGATGAAATTTTTGAAATGCCCTTATTTTTTACAATTTTACGGCAGGCTGAATATACTATCGGCAAACCCGAAAGAAAAATACTTATCCATGCAAAATCTAAAAAAGCAGGCACCTCGGTCCAAATTTCAGAAACCGTAAAACTCAACAGCAAACATACGCCGCTTACTATTGTCATAGGTATGCTTTCTAAAAATTCAATCAGTTTTTTCATTGATAATTCTCCTTTGACATATTTTATTCGTTAGCGTATAATAAATACATTAATGAACATCTTGTTCGATTATATTATACGTTTTGGGTTTTTAATATACAATAATCAAAAACCGTCGAATGTAAGATACCGAACAAAATTTTAAATTTGTTCAGGAGGTTTTTTATGGATCGCCGTCAACAAAAAACTAAAAAAGCAATATTCAGAGCATTTTGCAATCTTTTAGAAACCAAAAGATATGACCGCATAACCGTGCAAGATATAATTGACGAAGCCGACGTTGGCAGAAGCACATTTTATTCGCATTTTGAAACTAAGGATTTGCTTTTAAACGAACTGTGCCACGAAATTTTTTATCATATTTTTGAAAATGATCCCTGCCCGTATGCCTGTTCCGATAAAAATTATAATTTAGAAGGCAAACTCACCCACACGTTGTGGCATATACAAGACAGCAAGAACGATTTTTCAAAAATATTGCTTTCGGACAGCAGTGAACTTTTTATGCAATTTTTTAAAGAACACCTATACACAATGTTCAGCGAACATATTGACTGCTTTAAAACCGATGTTCCAAACGATTTTTTGCTTAACCATTTAGTAGGCAGTTTTTCCGAAACGGTAAAATGGTGGCTTAAAGAGGAGGCAAAAACCCCGCCCGAAACAATATCAAAATATTTTATGTTGCTTATAAACACAAACAAATAAAAGTATATAAAACAAACGGGTGCAACTCCGTTTAATTTTGGAATTGCACCTGTTTTATTTTGATTTAATTAAAATAAAGTATCAAACCATTTTTTGAAATCTTGAAGCCAACCTTGTGCTAAAAGTTTTTTATCGGTTAAATTTTCGGGTTCAATTGTAAGTGTATCGCAAGTAGAAAGTCCGTGTTCGCCGTAAGGGTAAATATGCAATGTATACGGAACATTGTTTTCGGTTAATGCAAGAGCGTAAACAAGACTGTTTTTTACGGGAACCGCCTGATCTTCACGTGTGTGCCATATAAATGTTGGCGGCGTGTCTTGCGTTACAAGTTTATCGCAACTGAATTTTTCTTGCTCGTCACCCTGTGGGTAATAACCTAAAAGTTGCCTAAAACTGCCTTGATGGGCAAATTCAGGGTCGGCGGTAATTACCGGATAACAAAGTATACAAAAATCGGGGCGTTTTGAATCGGGGAACAATTCTTTTACAACGCCGCAGTTGTATGCGTTGCAGTAATTTGCCGAAAGATGTCCGCCTGCCGAAAAACCGATTATTCCCATTTTTTCGGTGTCACAGTTCCATTCATCAGCGTTGTTGCAGATTGTATTAAAAGCGGCGGCAACTTCATGCAAAGCCGAAGGGTATCTGTGCGGTGCTACCGAATAATAAAGCACAAACGCATTAAAACCCATATTGACAAATTTAAGGGCTACAACCTCTGCCTCACGTTCGCTAAGGCAAGCATATCCGCCACCCGGACAAACCAAAACGCAGGGGCGTTTTGCATTTTCACGCCCCATTTCTTTTATATTGTGGGGCAAAAAGCATACCATTTTAGGATTTTTACCGTCTTGACCTAAAACAGAATAATTTTCTTTTAATTCAACCGTAAAATAACGCATCATAATATCACCTATTTGTAAAACACTTCGTTGTAACGGTTAATTGCTTCATCAATAACCTTGATTGCGACATCGGCATCGGCAACTTCGTCAACAGCGGTTTCTTTGTCTTCAAGATTTTTATACACCGTAAAGAAATGACGCATTTCATCAAACAAATGACGTGGCAATTCGTTTATGGATTTATACATATTGTAATTGGGGTCGTTATAAGGTATGGCGATAATTTTTTCGTCACGCGAACCGTTGTCCACCATAGCGATAACGCCTATCGGATACGCACGTACAAGTGTCAAAGGCTCTAAATCTTCGGCACAAATAAGCAGAACATCAAGCGGGTCATTATCATCACCGTAAGTACGCGGAATAAATCCGTAATTGGCAGGATAATGCGTTGCCGTATAAAGCACACGGTCAAGAATTATATAACCTGTTTCTTTATCGAGTTCATATTTTTTTCGACTGCCTTTCGGTATTTCAACTACGCATAAAAAATCGTCGGGTTTTATTCTTTCGGGTGAAACATCGTGCCAAACATTGTTCATATTACATACCTCCAATTTAGTTTATCATATCATGTTTTTTGACCAAAATCAATATAAAATACGCTTTGCTTGACTAAACAGAATATATTTGTTAAAATAATCATTAAAATAAATTTTAGGAGTTAATTATGGAACGTGAAAGACTAGGAAGTCGACTCGGCTTTATTCTGTTAAGTGCCGGATGTGCCATAGGCTGCGGAAATGTTTGGAAATTTCCTTGGATGTGCGGTCAGTACGGCGGCGGTGCATTTGTGCTTATTTATTTAATTTTTTTAATAATAAT
>CAZUYL010000087.1:0-5689 GCA_964624945.1 uncultured Ruminococcus sp.
GAATATGATAATCAACGCAGTTTTGATCTAAAAAATCAATTGCAATTTATTCATCATTGCAATTTTTGTATCAAGCATACTGTGTGTATACCTATTTAAAGTAATGGATGCATTTTTATGTCCCATAATCTCAGATAAGGTTTTAATATCCATACCGCACTCAATAGCACGTGTTGCAAAAGTATGCCTAATAGCGTGAAAGTTTAATTTTCTTATCCCAACTTTTTCGGTTAATTTTTCAAAAATATATTGGTACGAGCGTATAGACATACGTTCGCCTTTTTTGTTTTCTATAACATAATCGCTTTTAGCGGCAGGATAATATTCCTTCATTAAATCAATAATACAAGCAGGTAATGGTATAACACGTTCCGATGATTTAGTTTTAGGCTTACCTATACAAACCTCCCATTTTCCAGTTTTGCTTTTATCACGATAGGCTGTTTTATTTATGTAAATAATACCTTTTTCAAAATCGACATCACTCCATTCAAGTGCAATCAACTCGCCAATACGTATACCGGAATATAATCCCAATAAAATACCGAATAACCGTCTGTCATTTGAATTTTTAATATAGGTTTCGATCTTCTTTTGTTCATCACGGGTAAAAGCCTCAACTTGTTTGCAATCATCAGGTATTCGTTTTAATCTTAAACAAGGGTTATCATCACACAATTCCATATCTATTGCATATTCAAAAGCCATACTAAGTACTGTAAGCATAAGGTTGGTACTTGTTGACGACAAAGTTTTACCACTGCACAAATTCCCTTCTTTTTTCTTTTTTGAAAGAAAATCTTGTATTATTCGTCTTTTCAAATCTTTGACAGTAATATCACCCAATTCGGGTATTAAATGCAATTCAATAATGCTTTGATATCTACTGTATGTACGAGGTTTTACTCTATCCTTTTCATAGTTTTCAAGCCACATAATTAACAGTTCTTTTATTTTCATAATAAAACTTCCTTTTATAAAAATTAAAAAAGGTATAGCCGTGATTAGACTATACCTTTTTGAAATAAAAATATCTTAGTTGCACCCTTTGTTACACACCCAATAAAAATGCCTGACTTTTGGTTTTGCTTTGCCTTGTGTTTTCTATTATAAATTGCCGCTTAAAATGTTATCTATTTCGTCAAGTTCGGCATTGGTAAGTTTTTCAAACGACAACGCCTTAACATTTTCTTCTATTTGTTCGGGTTTGCTGGCACCAATAAGGGCACTTGTAATTACCTTGTCACGAAGTGTCCATTGTAAAGCAAGTTGAGCCACCGTTTGACCACGGCTTTTGGCGAGTGTATCAAGCCTGCGAACTATTGCCAACTTTTCTTCGGTTATGTTGGCAGGTTTTAAATACCTTGAATCGTGTGCAGCACGTGAATCGGCAGGAATACCGTTTAAATATCTGTTTGTTAAAATGCCGTTATTAAGCGGTGCAAATGCAATGCAACCAACACCCTCATTGCTTAGCACTTTTGTAAGTCCCTGTTCGGCAGTACGGTTAAACATTGAGTACTGCGGTTGATGTATAAGCATTGGTGTACCCATTTTTTGCAAAGTGTCAACAGCAACTTTGGTTTGTTCGGCATTATAGTTTGAAATACCTACATAAAGTGCCTTACCGCTACGCACTATTTGATCAAGTGCACCCATAGTTTCCTCAATAGGTGTGTCGGGGTCGGGGCGGTGATGATAAAAAATATCTACATAATCAAGGTGCATTCGTTTAAGCGAAGCATCAAGACTTGCTATTAAATATTTGCGGCTACCGTTGTTGCCGTAAGGCCCTTGCCACATATCGTAACCTGCTTTGGTTGAAATAACAAGTTCGTCACGGTGAGTGTGCCAATCGGTATCAAAATGTTTGCCGAAGTTTCGCTCTGCCTCACCGTAAGGCGGACCGTAATTATTTGCAAGGTCAAAATGCACAACGCCCAAATCGAACGCTTTACGCAGTATGCTTTGTTGGGTTTCAAACGGCGTAACGTTTCCGAAATTGTGCCAAAGTCCAAGCGATATTGCAGGCAAAAGCAGTCCGCTGTTGCCGCAACGTCGGTATTCGATTTTTTCGTAACGGTCGGGTGACGGTTGATATGTCATAAATAATCACTCCGTGTTAATTTTTTTCACAAGAGCAGTATAACACAAAAACTCGACATTTTCAATTTTGGTGTAAAATAAATTCAAATTTAAAAAATTATTTTATTAATTCGTCAGATAAACGTATTATTTCAGGAGCAATTTTTTTGCGTTCTTTTTTAAGTATACGGTTGTAAAGCGGATAGGTAAGACTAACTGCCATAACGCCTATTACCCCCGTAATAACTCCGGTAAGCATAGAAACATTGCTTTGCAATCCGATTTTTGTGCCGATATCGGTCATAGTAAGGCTCATACCTGTGCCTAAAATCAATGCCCCAATCACGCCAACGCACAATGCTGCTGTTGTAGGTTTTTTATAAGCCGACTCATCTAATTTTTTTATTAAAGTTACGGTATCTTCGGTTTGTTGCGGTTCAATGTATTTGTTGCGTATTTTTTTGATTTCCTCCTGCTCTTCTGCAGAATAAGTAAATTGAAAAGATTGATTGTTGTTTTGCATAATTACTCCTTGATAATTAAACTGTTTTTAAGTTTTACCGATTTTACAATCATATATATTGCCATAGTTATTATAAAAGCCGAAACGCAAAATCCCGTAGCAGCCAACATAATTTGCCGTTGCGTATAGGTTATGGTGCCGTTATCAAAAACATTAAGCATTGTAGATGTAAGCGTTAACATTGACACGCATGCCGATGCCAACGATATTGCTTTTGCCGCAGAATAAACGGGACTGCCGAATTTTTTGTACTTAAAAACACCGATTATGGCGGCAGTCATAGTGGAAAAAGTGTAGGTTGCCATAGCAATAACCGTAATTTCACTATGATGAAAAGTGCGGTTTAAATAAACCATAAACATAATCATAACCGCAGGTGCCAAATTAATGATTAAAAACACAATTCCGCAAAAACGGTATGCGGCTATTTCTTTTTTCATATTTTCAGAGTTTTTATAACGGCTTGTATACAGCAAAAGTAAAAGTCGCATCACGGTGAGCAAAAAATAATACGCCGCCATTGAGAAATACCACACTGACTTATGATAAAGCCCTAAACACAACTGAAAAACCGTATATAAAATATTAAAGATAAGCGATGCCAAAAGCGATAAATTTATGCGGAACCTAACATCGTTTCGCCAATGTTTTATATATTTATTTTCACTTTTAACCTTTTTAAAAAACGATATCAAATAATTTATTTTTAAGCACCAAACCAAAAGCGTATAAAAACTAATCACGTAAGAGAAAATAGAACTCGGCGATGCCGACGGCATATTAATTAAGGAATATGTTAAAAACACGGCTGAAATTACGGTTAAAAACAAAGCCACCCACACTGGCGGAAACAATAATTTTTTATATGTTTTTTTAAAACGCATATTACAAATTCCTTTTTATTTTTACGGTAAAAACCGAACCGGAGCCGAGTTTACTCTCGACCGATATTTCACCGCTTACAATGTCTATTATTCTTTTTACAAGTGCCAGTCCCAAGCCGTTACCTTGAGACGAACGTGAATTATCACCTTGATAAAATTTTTCAAAAATATGTTCGCCAATTTCGGCGGTCATACCGCAACCGCTGTCTTTTACCTTTACAACGGCACAGTCGCCTTCAGCCGTAAGGGTTACGGCAACCGTTCCGCCGCTTTGCGTAAATTTAAAAGCGTTTGAAAACAGGTTATTCCACACTATGCTCAAAAGTTCAAAGTCGGCATTTACGGTAACGCTATCGGCAATGTCGGTTTCAATTTCTATGCCCGATGTCTCCCACACGTTTTCGTACTGCAACAAGCATTCGCAAAGTTGTTCACCTAAATCGTACTCTTTACAGTTAGGATAAATTTGCTGATTTTCAAGGCGGTTGAGTTTTAAAATATTGGTTATCATATCTGAAAGACGGCGTGTGGCATCGGTAATGCCGCGGGCGTATTCAAGTTGTTTTTCACGCGGTAAATCATCGCTTTGAAGTAATCGGCAATAATTTTGAATTACAGCAAGCGGTGTTTTTATTTCGTGCGAAACATCGGCAATAAAATCGGTTCGCAAAGTTTCAATATTACCGAGTTCTTTTGCCATTTTGTTTATACATTCAATAATATTAGCAAAAGAATTGTCTGAAAAAATTTTTGAAGTGGGTTTTATACGCACACTAAAATCGCCGTTAATCATTTTCTCGGCGGCTTCGGTGATGTTTTTAATTGGGCGTTGAACCGTAATTTCACGGCGTATACAGTCAATAATCCAAAAAACAAGCGTTATTATTACAACATTAAACATTGTAACCTTTGCCGCTTTTGAAATTTCTGCCTGAGTAAATTCAAAACCTACACTTGTTTGAAGGGTGGTAATAAAAAGTGTAAGGCAACAGGTTATTACAAATGCAATAAGCACAAAAAAAAGTGCAAATCGGCTAAGGGACTTAAAAAAGCCGCTTAAATATCGGTGCTTTTTCACTTTATCACCGCCTTGTATCCCAACCCGTGAACCGTTTTTATTTCAAAGTCGTCACAATCGGTAAATTTTTGACGTAATTTTGTCATATAAACGTCTACCGCCCTCAATGCCGTTTGAGTTTCGGCATCCCAAAATTCGTCCATAAGTTGTGTCCGGGTAAAAGTTTTTTTGGGATATGAAAGCAGTTTATATAAAATATTGAACTCGCGTGCGGTAAGATTTATTTCTTCACCGTTTAAAGATGCCGTTCGCTCATCGGCATCCATTAAAAACGAACCTATTTGAATTTTTTTGCATGCCGCTATTTTAGCACGGCGTAAAAGGGCATTTATTCGCAAAAGTAATTCGTCAAAATCGATAGGTTTTACCATATAATCATCGGCACCTATTCTAAACCCACGCTGTTTTGATGCAATATCGTCACGGGCGGTTACAAAAATAAAGGGAATATCTTTATTTAATTCTCGCACATTGGCGGCAAACTCAAAGCCGTCCGTGTCGGGCATCATTATATCGGATATTATAATATCAAATACATTTTCGTATAAAGCGTCGTAGGCGGAAGCCGCATCAAAACATCCTATTGCCGAGTATCCGTTTTGATTTAAAAAAGAACACACGGTTTTATTTAAATCTTTATCGTCTTCAACTACAAGAACCTTAAACATTTTGTGTTACCTCCCGATTTTACTTATTACATTATACAGTATAACATCAAAATGTTAAAGTTTTGTTTAAGTTTTAAATTTAATTTTCAGCAGAAGTTATTTCGTCGGTAAGTTTTAATATTTGTTTACCGTATTTCTTTTTGCGTGAATTTAAAATACGTTTGTATATAGGGTAATTTAAAGCAGTAAGTGCCAAACCTATTACACCTACCGCAATGCCTACGGGGTAAACATTTGTTAATTTGATTATACTGCCAATATCGGTCATAATAAGACTCATACCGCAGCCCATAACTATTGCAGATACACTACCGAAAATATACGCAAAAACATTTGCAGGGCGTTTGATTTTTTTATCGAGATCTCGCAAAGCATCAATTTTCGTATATTGCTTTTCGGTGTATTGATTACGGATTTTTTCTACTGTTTTTTCTTGATTATTATTCATAAT
>CAZUYL010000088.1:0-5591 GCA_964624945.1 uncultured Ruminococcus sp.
GTCCTACAGCAATAAATAGTGCAACTGTTGCAATAACTGGCATACATAGTGGAAAAATAATTTTCCAAAAGATTGTAAAGTCATTGGCGCCATCTATTTTTGCTGATTCTTGTAATTCATAAGGTAAATTATCCATAAATGATCTTAAAACAATGATGTTATAGGCACTTAATAAACCTGGTAAAATATATACTGCAAATTTGTTGTTTTTGCTTAAAAATGCATATTTGTTTTGCGTGGGATTGTAACAATCGGCAAAATGTTAAAAAAATAACAATTTTATGTTTTTTTATGTTGAAAAAATTATTTTTATGTAGTATAATTAAGACAATTGGGCAAGTGTGCTCTGTTTTATGTATTTAACATTTAAGAAAGGATTTTTTCCAATGAAAATAACAGTATGTATTGGTAGTTCTTGCCACGTTAAAGGTTCACGCCAAGTGGTAGAACAGTTACAAACGCTTTTGGCTGAAAATAACCTTACCGATAAGGTTGAACTCGGCGGAACGTTTTGTATGGGTAAATGTCAGCAGGGTGTATGCGTAACTGTTGATGACAATTTTTATTCAGTAACACCCGACACCGTTGTTGAATTTTTCAACAATCAAGTTTTAGCGAGGATTTAAATATGTTAATTCAAATCTGTGTAGGTAGTTCATGCCATATAAAAGGTGCCCCCGATATAGTGGAACTTTTAAAAAAATCGGTTGAAGAAAACGGCTTACAGGATACGGTAACTTTAGCCGGAAGTTTTTGCTTAAGCAAATGCAACAGATACGGTGTTACCGTTCAGATTGATGATAACGTATATACGGGTATAACCGTTGAAAATTTTAAAGAATTTTTTAATGATAAAGTATTAGCAGTTATTAATAAAGAAGAGGAGTAACTGTGCTATGCCTAATTGCTTGACTTTAAAAAAATCAAATTGCAAAAACTGTTACAAGTGCATACGGCATTGCCCTGTTAAATCAATAAAATTTTCGGGCAATCAGGCACACATAATCGGTAACGAGTGTATACTTTGCGGTCAATGTTTTGTTGTGTGTCCGCAAAACGCAAAACAAATTGTTGACGAAACCGAAAAAGTAAAGGTATTTTTACAAAGCGGTGCCCCTGTAATAGTAAGTTTGGCACCTTCGTTTGTTGCTAATTATTACGGTGTAGGCATAAACGCTATGCGTAACGCACTAAAAAAACTCGGCTTTTACGATGTCGAGGAAACGGCTTTAGGTGCAACAATGGTAAAAACCGAGTACGAAAGAATGTTGCGTGAAGAAGACCGCGATATTGTTATTACATCGTGTTGCCATTCAATTAATTTGCTTATACAAAAATATTTTCCGTCAATGCTTGAATATTTGGCTGATGTTGTATCGCCTATGCAGGCACATTGTACTGACATTAAACGCCGTTACCCAAACGCAAAAACGGTTTTTATAGGTCCTTGTGTTGCCAAAAAAGATGAGGCTGAACATTACGAAGGTATTGTTGATGCCGTACTTACTTTTGAAGAACTTACCGATTGGCTCGCGACTGAAAATATTGAAATCGAAAAAGAAATTGACA
This sequence comes from uncultured Ruminococcus sp., assembly GCA_964624945.1. GTDB lineage: Bacteria > Bacillota > Clostridia > Oscillospirales > Acutalibacteraceae > UBA737. Next base: position 1,570 of record CAZUYL010000088.1, read on the forward strand.
ATACCGAAAAAAGTCGTGCAAGGCTATTTCCCACAACGGGCGGTATTTTAAAAACAATGACACAAGACGCCTCCGATTTTACCTATATGGCTTTAGACGGTGTTGAAAACTGTATTGCCGCACTTAAAGACATTGAAAGCGGCAAGGTTCACAAATGCTTTATTGAAATGTCGGCTTGTGTGGGCAGTTGTGTCGGCGGTCCCGTTATGGAAAAATATCACCGTACCGAAACCGTTAACGATTATATAACAATATCAAAATACGCCGGAAAAAAGGATTTTGATGTTGACCAACCCAAAACTGTTCAACTGAAAAAACAGTTCGAATATATAGAACACAAATTGCAACAACCAACCGAAACCGAAATATTTAACGTGTTAAGGCAAATGGGTAAATTTAAACCGTCGCAAGAACTTAATTGCGGTTCATGCGGTTATGATACCTGTCGTGAAAAGGCGATTGCAATTTGTCAAGGCAAAGCCGAAATTTCTATGTGCTTGCCCTATCTTAAAGATAAGGCAGAAAGCTTTTCTGACACAATAGTTAAAAATACGCCCAACGGAATAATTGTTTTAAACGAACAGTTAGAAGTACAGCAAATTAACGAATCTGCCAGAAAAATATTAAATGTACGTTCCGCCAATGATATTTTAGGCGATAATGTAATACGTATTTTAGACCCCACCGTGTTTATGAAGGTTTTAAAAACAGGTCGCGGGGTTCATAGCGAACGTGTTTACCTTGCTGAATACAGTTGCTATGTTGAACAAACGGTTGTTTATGACCGTGATACACATATATTAATGTGTATTTTGCGTGACGTTACCGATGAGGAAAGCGAACGTGAAAAGAAAGAAAAAATAAGCCGTCAAACCATTGAGGTTGCAGACAACGTTGTAGATAAGCAAATGCGTATCGTTCAAGAAATTGCATCGTTGCTCGGTGAAACTGCAGCAGAAACAAAAATTGCTTTGTCAAAACTTAAGGAGTCCATAACAGATGAATGATTTATGTGCCGATATTGGATATAAAAGTATAAATCATTACGGTGAGCAACTTTGCGGTGACCACGTTGATATAGTCGAACCGAGTGAGTCCTCTACGGTGGTTGTTTTGTCAGACGGTTTGGGTAGTGGGGTTAAGGCAAGCATTTTGTCAACCCTTACCTCAAAAATCATTTCCACAATGATGGCAGAGGGTTTGTCGCTTGAAGAATGTGTTGAAACAATCGCTGCAACATTGCCCGTTTGTTCAACAAGGGGAGTGGCATATTCAACTTTTACCATTATTCATTTAATAAATAATGAAACGGCAGAACTTATTCAGTACGATAATCCGCACGCCATTATAATAAGAGATGAAAAATGTTGGGAATACCCCAAAACCGAAATGAACATCGGCGGTAAAAAAATATTCAAGTCTGTTATAAAATTACAAGAGAACGATATTTTTGTTATTATGAGTGACGGTTGCCCACACGCAGGTATAGGCACGGCATACAACTTTGGTTGGCGTCGTGAAGAAATTGCCGATTTTATGGAAGCGTTGGTTCCTGCAGGATATACCGCAAAAACACTCTCTACCATGTTGGTTGACGAATGTGATAAACTTTACGGCAATAAACCCGGTGACGATGCCACCGCCTGTGTGGTGCGTATCAGAAAAAGGGTACCTATGAATATGTTGTTCGGGCCGCCTTCAAACCCCGACGATGCCGACCGTATGATGTCACTCTTCTTTTCAAAAGAGGGCAAACACATTATATGCGGCGGTACAACATCTTCAATTGCCGCAAAATATTTACGTAAGCCGTTACAGGCAACACTTAATTTTGAGAAGTCGGATATACCGCCTATTGCAAAAATAGAAGGTGTTGATTTGGTAACCGAAGGCGTTATTACCGTAAACAGAGTTTTGGAATACGCACGCGATTATTTGGGTGAAAATACTAAATATGAGCATTGGAGTTTTAAAAAAGACGGTGCTTCACTTATATGCAGACTGCTTTTTGAAGAGGCTACCGATATTAATTTTTATATAGGTAGGGCGGTTAACCCCGCACACCAAAACCCCGATTTGCCCATAACTTTCAGCATAAAAATGAATTTGGTTGAAGAACTTTCAACCTGTCTTAAAAAAATGGGTAAACGAATTAAGGTTAGTTATTTCTAAGGAGAATTTGTTATTATGGGACTTAGAAAATTTGATACTAAAGTTCAGCATTTAAAATATAAAGTATTGCGTGAAGTGGCACGTCAGGCTTGGAACGACACCTTGCTTGAAAACGTGCTTGATATTCCCGAAAAAATTGTTCCGGGTAAAACACCTACAATGCGTTGTTGTGTTTATAAAGAAAGGGCAATTTTATCGGAGCGTATTAAAATAGTTATGGGCGGCGATAAAAATAATCCCAATGTTATTGAGGTTATTGACATTGCTTGTGATGAATGTCCTTCCGCAGGATACGAGGTTACCGATTCTTGCCGCGGTTGTTTGGCACACCGTTGTGAAGACGTTTGTAAAAGAGGTGCAATATCTTTTGACAATAACCACGTGGCACATATTGATAAATCAAAATGTGTTGAATGTGGTCAATGTGCAAAGGTGTGCCCGTATTTTGCAATTGTAAACCGTAAACGTCCTTGCCAAAATGCTTGTAAAGTTAAGGCTATATCCATTAACGAAAACAATGCTGCCGCTATTGACAACAATAAATGTATTCAATGCGGTGCCTGTGTTTATCAATGTCCTTTCGGTGCTATAAGCGATAAATCATATATACTTGATGCTATTGATTTAATCAAAAAAAGCAACGGCAACACCGAATATAAAGTTTACGCAATGGTTGCCCCCTCAATTTCAAGCCAGTTTGTTTATGCAAAATTAGGTCAGGTTATTTCGGGCCTTAAAGAATTAGGTTTCCATACCGTTGTTGAAGCGGCTCTCGGTGCAGATATGGTAGCACAGGCGGAGTCTAAAGAACTCAGCGAAAAAGAATTTTTAACAAGTTCTTGCTGTCCTGCATTTGTGCAGTATATAAAATCTGCTTACCCTGAGTTGTTGCCTTATGTGTCACACAATCTTTCACCTATGACAACACTTGCTAAATACATTAAAACAATAGAGCCCAACTCAAAGGTTGTATTTATAGGTCCGTGTACCGCTAAAAAAGCCGAAGCACAACTTGAAACCGTTAAACCGTATGTTGACGTTGTTTTAACCTTTGAAGAGTTGCAGGCACTCTATGACAGCAAAGACATCGATATTACAACTCTTGAAGAAGATGTACTTGACAATGCCTCATATTTCGGAAGAATTTTTGCTCGTTCGGGCGGACTTTCAGATGCCGTTGCTCAAGGTCTTAAAGAGCAGGGTATAGAATTTGACCTAAAACCTGTTGCTTGCGACGGTATAGAGGAATGCAGAATGGCATTGCTTAAAAAGAAAAAGAACGTTCTTGATGCTAACTTTATCGAAGGTATGGCTTGTAAGGGCGGTTGTATAGGCGGTGCAGGTTGCCTTACACACGGCGAAAAGAACAGAGCCGAAGTTGATAAATACGGCAAAGAAGCATTTGAAAAAACAATCAGCGACGCTGTTTCTGTTTTAAAATAAACTTCATTAAGTAATAAAAGGGGAATAATTTAGATATGAATAAAATTACTGTAATAGGTTCGGGCAGCGTTGGCTCAACAATAGCGTACACACTAACCGTTATGGGTATTGCTTCCGAAATTGTTATGATTGACATCAATCACGAAAAATCATTAGGTGAAGCGTTAGATATCCGTCAAGGTGTTCCGTTTTGCAATCCTACCTCAATTTATGCAGGTACATATGCCGATGCAGAAAATTCCGATATAGTTATTATTACATCGGGTGTTGCACGTAAACCCGGTCAGTCAAGACTTGATTTGGCTCAAACCAACGTTAATATACTTAAATCGGTTGCAAACGAGGTTGTAAAATACGCACCAGATGCCACCTACATTATAGTAAGTAATCCTGTTGATGTTCTTACA
>CAZUYL010000089.1:0-5590 GCA_964624945.1 uncultured Ruminococcus sp.
TTATAAGCCATATTATTAAATTGAATTATACCACTTTTAACCTAAAAATACAAGACTGAATATATTAAGAATAAATTAATAAAGCCGCACTTTTACGTGCGGCTTTAAAACGGTTTGCTTATTTGTTTAAGCGTTTTAATATTTCGTTGTTTTGGCAAACTATATGCCCTATGGCATACAGCGGAAAAAATACTATTGCCGCCAAAACGGTACCCAAAATAATTATGCAAAGGCTAAGTGCAATCGAAAATGCGGTTTTTGAAAAAACAAAAAATGCAACAATAAAACTTAAAATTATTATGCCTATACACAATATAAATGATATTGCTTTAACCACATTTCCAAGATTTTTATATATGCCGTCGGCATAAATCATAGCGGGATTTTCATTTTTCTTGATTTTTTTGAAGTTGAACTTATATCTTTCATATCAGGTGTGTTATTACTGTTTGCTGACATAGGTTTATCCTCCTTTTAAAATCAAATGCATTTAACACCGATTGTAAGTTTTTCACCGTTAATATCCCATTCTTTTGTGTAACCGTCAACGTCGCCAATCTCAATCAAATCTGCAAGTGTATCTACCGAAATGGATTTTGCAAGACGTGTTGCAATGTCGATAACTTTTTCGCTGCCGCACATTGTAACTTTAATATGGTCGGTTACGTTAAAGCCTGCCTCTTTACGCATGGTTTGAATTTTGCTGACAATTTCACGTACAAAACCTTCTTCAATAAGTTCATCGGTGAGGGTGGTGTCAAGGGCTACTGTAATTCCACGGTCGCTTACCGTAAAGAAACCTTCACGTTGATTTGCTTCAATAAGCAAATCTTCGGTGCCGAGTGTTACATCACCCGATGCAAGATTAAGTGTGATTTCACCGTTTTTATCGAGTTCGGCTTTGGCGGCATTACCGTCAAGAAGCGAAAGTGCTGTGCGTATATCGTTTAACTGTTTGCCGTATTTAGGACCAACGGTTTTAAGTTGCGGTTTAAAACTGTATGATACAAAATTATCAACCTGATCGGTAAAATCAACCGTTTTAATGTTAAGTTCTTCTTTGATAATATCGGCATAAAAACTGTCAAGTGCAAGGTCGCATTTAACATACATACAACCCAAGGGCTGACGGTTTTTAATTGCAGAACCGTTACGTGCACTTCTGCCAAGTACTACAATTTCAAGTACGCTTTCCATATTTTCTTCAAGTGTTTTATCAATAGCGTTTTCACAAACTTCGGGGAAATCGCAAAGATGTACACTTTCAGGTGCGGTTTTGTCAATATTGCGAACAAGATTTTGGTAGATGCTTTCTGCCATAAACGGAATCATAGGTGCGGCAGTTTTTGCGGTTGTTACAAGTGCGTTGTAAAGCACTAAATAGGCGGTTTCTTTATCGGGAGTCATACCTTGAACCCAATAACGCTCACGTCCGCGTCGAACATACCAGTTGCTCATTTCGTCAACAAATTCTTGCAATGCACGTGCGGCTTCGGGTATGCGGTAATTTGCAAGATTTTCATCAACGGCTTTTACCATTGAATTCAATTTTGAAATTAACCATTTGTCCATAACGGTAAGATTGTCGGGGTTAAGGGTGTGCTTTGTTGGGTCAAATTTATCAATATTTGCATAAAGTACATAGAAAGCATAGGTATTCCACAAAGTGCCCATAAATTTACGTTGACCTTCAACAACTGCTTTGCCGTGGAAACGGTTGGGCAACCACGGTGCCGAATTGGTGTAAAAATACCAACGTATAGCATCGGCACCGTAACTTTCAAGTGCATCAAACGGATCAACCGCATTGCCTTTTGATTTAGACATTTTTTGACCGTTTTCATCTTGAACGTGACCTAATACGATAACGTTTTTGTAAGGTGCTTTATTAAATATAAGTGTGGATATTGCCATAAGCGAATAGAACCAACCGCGTGTTTGGTCAACCGCTTCCGAAATGAAGTCAGCAGGGAACTGTGATTCAAACAATTCTTTGTTTTCAAAAGGATAGTGGTGTTGTGCAAAAGGCATTGAACCTGAGTCAAACCAACAGTCAATAACTTCGGGTACACGGTGCATTTGCTTGCCGCAATGCGGACATTTTATTGAAACTTCATCAATGTATGGGCGGTGAAGTTCAATATCATCAGGGCAGTTGTCAGACATAGATTTAAGTTCTTCAATACTGCCTATCGAGTGCATATGACCGCATTCACAGGTCCAAATATTAAGCGGAGTGCCCCAATATCTGTTACGCGAAATACCCCAGTCTTGAACATTTTTGAGCCAATCACCAAAACGGCCTTTGCCGATATTTTCGGGTATCCAATTAACAGTATCGTTGTTGCGGATAAGGTCTTCTTTTACGTCGGTCATTTTTATAAACCAAGACTCACGTGCATAGTAAATAAGGGGAGTATCGCATCTCCAACAATGCGGATATTCGTGTTCAAATTTAGGTGCATCAAATAAAAGCCCTGCTTTTTCAAGGTCGGTAAGTACAAGCGGATCGGCTTTTTTAACAAATACATTGGCATACGGTGTTTCAGGTGTAAGGTTACCCTTGCCGTCAACAAACTGAACAAACGGTAGGTCATATCTTCTGCCTACTTTGGCGTCATCTTCACCGAAAGCAGGTGCAATATGAACAATACCTGTACCGTCAGTCATAGTAACATAGGTATCGCAGGTAATGTAATGACCCTTTTTGTTTTGTTTTTCACAAACAGGTTTTACACATTCAAAAAGCGGTTCGTATTCTTTGTACTCAAGTTCTTTACCGAGAAATTTGCCTGTAATTTCATAGGCGGGTTTGTCTTCGGTAGCAAGTTTGCCGAGAACTTTGTCAAGCAAAGCCTCTGCCATATAATATGTGTAGCCGTCAGCGGCATTAACACGGCAGTATGTTTCATCGGGGTTTACGCAAAGAGCCACGTTTGAAGGTAAGGTCCACGGGGTAGTGGTCCAAGCCAAGAAGTAGGCATCTTCACCTACAACCTTAAAGCGTACAACGGCACTGCGTTCTTTTACCGATTTATAACCCTGTGCTACTTCGTGTGAAGAAAGCGGAGTTCCGCAACGGGGGCAATACGGCACAATTTTAAAGCCTTTGTATAAAAGACCTTTGTCAAAAATCTGTTTTAAAGCCCACCATTCCGACTCAATGAAATTGTTGTCATAGGTAACGTAGGGGTTATCCATATCAGCCCAAAAACCAACAGTTTTTGAAAAGTCTTCCCACATACCTTTATATTTCCAAACACTTTCTTTACAGTGGTCAATAAAGGGTGACAAACCGTATTCTTCAATTTGCTCTTTGCCGTCAAGACCTAAAAGTTTTTCAACCTCAAGTTCAACAGGCAAACCGTGGGTGTCCCAACCGGCTTTACGCGGAACCATACAGCCTTTCATAGTGCGGTAACGCGGAATCATATCTTTGATAACACGGGTAAGCACGTGGCCTATGTGCGGTTTACCGTTAGCGGTAGGGGGGCCGTCATAAAAAACGTAAGGTGTGCCTTTTGCTTTGGTTTCAATACTTTTTTCAAAGATTTTGTTTTCATCCCAAAATTCTTTGATTTTCTTTTCTTGCTCAACAAAATTAACATTTGGTGAGATGCTGTCGTACATAATAACATTCCTTTCAATAAATAGAAAATCCCCGTCCTAAATAGGACAGGGATAAATAAAATCATCACAAGTTTAACCACCTATTTGAACGGACAAATTGTATCCGCACTTCTTTTAACGGTGAAGATAGCCGTCGAACGCTAATAGGATAACACCCGTTCACGCCGCAACTCCGAAGTGATATTCACGCATTTTTACACCGTCGGACTTACACCGCCACCGACTCGCTTCAGATGAATTTTAAAATACGCTACTGTCTTCATCACAGTCTTTATTAGCCTAATATTAACATAAAACTTTTAAAAAATCAATACCAAAACTGATTAAAAATAATCTTAGCGGCAAAAATAGAAGATAGGGAGTGTGTATATGTTGAAAAAACAAACATTAATAAAAATAATATCGCTGTTTTCGGCAATAATTTTAGTGTCGGTAGGCTTTATAGTAAAAGAAAAACACACAAGTAATTATTATTTAAGAATAATAGAAAATCAGTACCAAGGTGCATACGACCAATTAAACAGCAGTTTAAACAATATAAGCACCGCTGTAGAAAAAACGCTTTATGTTTCTTCGGCAAAAAAGATGTGCTCACTTTCGGCGGAAATTTTCAGCGAAGCGGAACTTGCAAAGGCATCTTTGTCAAAATTGCCTGTGGGCGAAAATAATTTATCAACGGTTTATAAATTTTTATCGCAAGTGGGCAATTACACATTGAGTGTTTCAAAAAATATTATTACCGAAAATACCGTAACCGACAGGCAACGCCAAGAGTTAAAAATGTTAAGCAATACCGCAAAAACGGTTGCCGAAATAATAAGCGGCAACGGGGTTGAATTTAATAATCCTGAACAGTGGGCAATGACTGTTGAGAATAAATTAAACGGAATTTCAAGTGACTACGGTTTAGCGGCATCGCTTTCTGAAACGCAAGACAGTTTATCGGATTATTCTACCCTTATTTATGACGGACCGTACTCCGACCATATTTTAGAAAAAATGCCGCTTATGGTTACGGGGGCAAAAGAGTATTCCCAAAGCGAAGCGTATGAAATTGCACGTGAAAATTTTAAACAAGAAAGCAATTTAAATTTTGAAACCGTACAACACGGAAAAATAGAATGTTTTAGATTTTTTAATGACGATTTGAATATAGCGGTAAGTAAAAACGGCGGATATGTTGTTTATATGCGAAAAAACCGCCTTGTAACCGACAGTTTGTTAAACTACAGTCAGGCAATAAACAAAGCAAGCAAATTTTTAGAACAAATGCAGTTTTATTCTATGACAGACACATATTATTATACCGATAACGGAATTTGCGTTATAAATTTTGCTTATGTAGACGGTCAAACAGTCTGCTATACCGATTTAATAAAAGTAGGCGTTGCTATGGACACAGGTGAAATTATGTTGCTTGAGTGTGCGGTCTACCTTACAAATCACACCGAAAGGGCGTTTCAACCACTTGATACAACTTATGAAGATGCAGCCGAAAAAATAAGCAAAAATCTTGAGATTGAAAAAAGTTCTGTAGTTTTAATACCCACCGACAGCGGCGGCGAAGTGCGTTGTTATGAGTTTTTGTGCAAAGATGATGAGCAACAGGAAATTTTAGTGTATATAAATGCACACACTTTAGATGAAGAGCAAATCTTTATTCTGCTTAAAACCGACGGTGGAACACTTGTAAGATAAATTGTTGAATTAAGTGTGGGTAAAAAACATACTATAAACACGAACAAAATAAACACTCTAAGTTAAATTTTAGAGTGTTTTATTTTTTATTTAGACTAAATTAAACCAACATTGAGTTTAAAAATCATTAGTGGCAACAGTCTGCGTTTACACTTGCGGCTAAGTTTGTATGATTTTCATCAGTATATAATGCTACTGACCAAGGGGATAGGTCTGTTTTGTAGACTACAGGAATTATTAAATTATCTACCGTGTCAGTTGG
>CAZUYL010000090.1:0-5566 GCA_964624945.1 uncultured Ruminococcus sp.
TAAAATTCATAACCCCAAACCTCGCTTGTGATTTGGGGTTATTCGACAGTCTGAGGCATCTCACCTTGCGGCGAGATGCCAATTAAATTTTTATTTCATAAATTCATACATTGCACGGTAGCACATATAAACATCAAGCTTAGCGGTAGTTTCAAACGGAGCGTGCATTGAAAGTACGGGCACACCAAGGTCAACTGTATCTATGCCCAAATTTGCAACGTACATAGCAACTGTCCCGCCGCCGCCGGCGTCTACTTTACCGAGTTCGCCTGTTTGCCAAATAATATTTGCGTTATCAAGCATAGCACGGATTTCGGCAACGTATTCGGCAGTTGCATCTGAAGTGCCACTCTTACCGCGTGCACCTGTGTATTTTGTAAGAACTACACCGTAATTAAGTGCACTTGCGTTGCGGCGTTCCATAACATCTTGGAAAGTGGGGTCAATAGCCGCATTAACATCGGCTGAAAGGCATTTTGAATTGCGTTTTGCAACCGTTTCATCACAACCCTGCATTACGCAAATATCGTGAATAATATGGGTTAAAAAGTCAGAGTTCAAACCTGTGTTGCCGTCAGAACCTGTTTCTTCTTTATCGGTCAAAATTGCAATAGCGGTTTTTTGCGGAACGGTTACATCAAGCACGGCGGTAAGGGCCGGGTATGCACAAACGCGGTCATCTTGACCGTAAGAGCCTATAAGACTGCGGTCGAAACCGATATCGGCAGATTTTGCAGCAGGCACAAGTTCAAGTTCTGCAGAAAGAAAATCGCTTTCGGTAATTCCGTATTTTTCGTTTAAAATTTTCAAAATGTTAAGTTTTACAAGTTCGCTGCCCTCGTCACTCTTAAAGGGCATACTGCCGATAAGCACATTTAATTCTTCACCGCGAACGCCGTCTGACAAGGTGCGTTTGCTTTGTTCTGTAGCAAGATGCGGCAAAAGATCATTTATAATAAATTTAGGTTCATCATCTTTTTCGCCTATGCAAACATTAACAACGCTGCCGTCTTTTTTGGCAAAAACGCCGTGTAATGCAAGGGGTACGGCTGTCCATTGATATTTTTTAATGCCGCCGTAATAATGTGTTTTAAAAAGTGCAAGTTCAAGTTCTTCATACATAGGGTTGGGTTTAAGGTCAAGACGCGGTGAATCAATGTGTGCCGCAGTTATATTTACACCGCAATCGGCGGTATCTTTACCAATAACCGCAAAAGCAACGGTTTTGCCGCGGTTGTTAAAATAAACCTTATCGCCCGCAACATATTTTTTGCCTATTTCAAAAGGTTTAAAGCCGTGTTTTTCTGCCATATCTATTGCAGCAACAACTGCTTCACGTTCGGTTTTGGCAGAATTTAAAAAGTTTTTATAACCCTCGCAATATGATTGAATTTCATCAACGGTTTTTTCATCAACGGTGAGCAGACCGTTCTTTTTTTCATAAAAAAGTTTTTCTTTAAGTTCTTTAATTTTGTCAGACATTATTATATTCCTCCAATAAATCTGTTAATAATTTTTGTATTTTTAAATTGCAAACCGAAAGTTCACAATCGTTATACACTATATTATTTGCCCTTTCGCGATAAAATTCTTCGCTTTTGCCCGCTTTAATTCTAAGGTCGGCGGCTTCTTCGCTGATGTTGTCACGCTCCATAATGCGTTTTTTTCGGGTTTTTTCATCAGAAAGCACAACAATAATTTCGTTGCACATTTTATCGGCTCCGCTTTCAAAAAGTGTTGGGGCATCAAGCAAAACATAAGGTGCATCTAATTCGGCATTTATAAGTTTTACAATATGCGGCAAAAGTGTGCGGTTGAGCAATTCGGTTTTCGACGGCGTAACAAATGCCGCTTTGGCAAGTTCTCCACGGTTTAAAGTGCCGTCGGGATTTAGTATACTGTCACCGAAAACTTTTACAACATCTGCAAGACCTTGACTGCCTTTTTCTACAGCAACCCTTGCAAAAGCATCGCAATCTATAACCTTAAAGCCCATATCACGTGCTACGGCTGCAACGCTGCTTTTACCCGCACCTGTGGGGCCTGTAAGACCTATTACAAAACTCATAATTTTATCACCCTAAATGCACACGCACGTATAAGTCGGTTATAAACCGCAAGACCTACGCCGCTTTTTGACGGTGCGTGAATATAAACCTGTTTTACCCCCAAAGTATCTACTTGGCGTAAAACCGAAAAAACATTTTGTGCTAAATCAAATTCATTGTTTTTAGAACCATATCTTATTTTAGGAACATTAATATTGTAATATTCCTCATCAAAACATACTGCGGCACAGTCGGATTTTGAATTTACAAACCGAGTAAAAGAATTTGAACAACCTTCAACCAAATATGCTTCGGTTTTGGGAGCGTAATGTTTATACTTCATACCGGGTGATGCCGCTTTTTCGGTGCTTTCAAGTTGATTAAGCACAGCATTATCTATTACTAAATCTGGCAAGACACTTTTAAGTTGTTCCGCCGTTACAGCACCCGGACGTAAAAGTCTTGGTGTTTCACCTACAAGAGATACAACGGTTGACTCAACACCTATTGTGCAATCTTCACCCATTACAACGGCGTTGATTTTACCGTCAAGGTCAACTACTACGTGTTCGGCTTTAGTGGGACTCGGTCTACCCGAAGTATTAGCGGAAGGTGCCGCAAGCGGCAAACCGCTTGCAGTTATAATATCACATATAGTTTTATTTGCAGGAAACCTTACCGCAACGGTGTCAAGCCCTGCAGATACACTTTTTGCTATGTTTTTACCCTTAGGCAAAATCATAGTAAAAGGACCGGGCCAAAATTTTTCGGCACATTTGTAGGCAACATCGGGTATATTTTCAGCAACTCGGCTTAGCATATCAAGATTTGAAATATGAACAATTAGCGGATTGTCCTGCGGTCTGCCCTTTGCCTCAAAAACCGATTTTATAGCGACATCGCTATAAGCCGATGCACAAAGCCCGTAAACCGTTTCGGTGGGTACGGCAACTATTCCGCCTGATTGCAATATTTTTGCCGCCGCATCTACCGAATTTTTATAATCATTTACGGCATCTAATTTTTGCGTTAACATTTTTTAACCATTCTCCTGCGATTTTAAGGCTTCGGCACGGTAGTAGGTTGTAAGTGAATCTACAATTTCGTCTATATCGCCGTTTAAAATGCTGTCTATTTTATAAAGTGTTAAACCTATACGGTGATCGGTAACACGACCTTGCGGATAGTTATAGGTTCGAATTCGCTCACTGCGGTCACCCGTACCTACCTGTGCCTTACGGTCAGAAGCAACTGCAGCATCTGCCTTGGCTTTTTCGGCATCGTAAAGTCTTGCACGCAAAACCTTTAGTGCCTTCTCTTTGTTTTTAAATTGGCTTCGCTCGTCTTGACATTCAACAACAGTACCCGTAGGCAAATGTGTTACACGTATTGCCGAAGATGTTTTATTAATATGCTGACCGCCCGCACCTGATGAACGGAAGGTGTCAATTTTTAAATCTGACGGATTAAGTTCAAACTCAACCTCATCGGCTTCAGGCAATACAGCAACGGTAACGGTTGATGTGTGAATTCTGCCCTGTGTTTCGGTATCGGGCACACGTTGAACACGGTGAACACCGCTTTCATATTTAAAACGTGAGTACGCACCTGCACCCTCAATCATAAAACTTATTTCTTTATAACCGCCAAGTTCGGTTTCGTTTGCATTGGTAATTTCAATATTCCAACGCTTGCTTTCGGCATACATAGAATACATTCTGAAAAGTGATGCCGCAAAAAGTGCCGCCTCTTCACCGCCTGCACCACCGCGAATTTCAACAATAACATTTTTTTCATCGTTGGGGTCTTTTGGCAAAAGCAAGATTTTTAATTCTTCAGAAGTTGATGCGATTTTTTGTTTTGCATCAAACAATTCCTCTTCAACAAGTTCTTTAAAATCTTTATCAAGACCGCCTGCCTCTAACATTTCGGAAGCCTCTTTTTCGGCATTAACGGCGGCACAGTACTCACGATATTTTTCAACTATGGGTGTAAGTTCGCTATGCTCTTTCATAAGTTTTGTAAATGCGGCATTATCACTTGCAACATCGGGGTGTGTAAGTTCAATGCCAATTTGTTCATATCGGCTTTCAACCGCAGATAATTTTTCAAACATCAGTTATTCTCTCCATTAGAATTTATAATTTTTTTAATACTTTTTTCAACACTTTTTCGCGGAAGCATTACTTCGTGACCGCAACCGTTACAGCAAATTTTAAAATCCATACCTATACGTTTAACTGTAAAAAGATTACTACCGCAAGGATGTTTCTTTTTCATTTGCACTATGTCACCAACATTAATTTGCAAAGTATGCACCGCCTTTTATTATTCTAATAGATTATTATAACTTAAATTCTCTTTAAAGGCAATATTTTTATGAATTTTAAGCCATTCTATTCGTAGTAGAATTACGTTTTTGATTAATAGAATTGCATTTTTGCTTAATAGATTGCATTACAAAACCGCAAAAGATACAATTAACCCATCTTGTTTTTGCTAAGGAGTTTAAAATTATGAGCATAAAATTTAAAATTGTTACCGATTCTTCATCCGACGTACTTAGTGTTGACGGTGTAAACTTCCGGTCTGTTCCGCTTAAAATAATAACCGATGAAAAAGAATTTTTTGATAACGAAAATTTAAACGTTGCCGAAATGGTTGAATACCTTTCACATCATAAAGGTAAATCTTCAACATCTTGCCCCAACACAGATGAATGGCTTAACTCTTTCGGTGATGCCGACTGTATTTTTTGCATAACCATTACATCTAAACTTTCGGGTTGCTATAACGCCGCTATGGTTGCCAAAAACATTTACGAGGAACAACACCCCGACAGGCAAGTGTGCGTAATAGATTCGCTCTCTACAGGGCCTGAAATGAGATTAGTAACCGAAAAAATTGCACAGCTTATTAAATCGGGTTTAAGTTTTGAAGATATTGTTTTGCAGATTAGCGATTACCAAAACAAATGCGGTTTGCTGTTTATGTTAGAATCCATGAAAAATCTTGCAAACAACGGCAGAGTAAGTCACCTTGCCGCAAAAGCCGCAGGATTGCTTGGCATAAGGGTTATAGGCAAAGCAAGTGTTGATGGCGAGTTGGAGCAACTAAGCAAAGCCAGAGGCGAAGCCAAAGCACAGGACACATTAATAGAACATATGCACAAAGAAGATTTTTGCGGCGGCAAAGTGCGAATTTCACATTGCCAAAATATAAAACTTGCCGAAAGCATACAAGCCGCATTAAAAAATGAGTTTGGCGGCATTGATATTATTATAACCGAATGTAGAGGACTTTGCAGTTTTTACGCCGAAAATGGCGGAATACTAATAGGATTTGAAAAAAATTAAATATAAAATTTTCAATCAAATTGGCAAATTATTAAAAATTTGTATTGACAAAAAATAAAAATGATTGTATAATAACTTTTGCTGTCGGCAAGACGGCTTTACGTGGACCAGTAGCTCAGTTGGTTAGAGCAACCGGCTCATAACCGGTCGGTCCGGGGTTCG
>CAZUYL010000091.1:0-5515 GCA_964624945.1 uncultured Ruminococcus sp.
ACTTTAAAAAGATATATTAAATTTTTTATTTCGTATATACCTAATTTTATAATTTTTTATTTGGTTACGTATATTACCATTAACACTATGAATTTACCTCAATTTTGGGGTACAATTCTTGCCGCCGCGGTTGGCGGACCGATAACTTTTGTTATAATGAAAGTTTTTGCTTTCGGTAAAAATGATAATCTGTAAAGATTTTATTTAATATTTATAAGGAGTTGCGAATTATGAGCAAATCAAGATTTAAGGGCGAGTATCCTGTAATTGGTATACGCCCGATCGTTGACGGCAGACGCGGACCTATGAAGTTGCGTGAAAGCCTTGAAGATCAGGTAATGGCAATGGCTAATGCCGCAAAAAAATTGTTTGAGGAAAATCTTTTCTACTCAAACGGTGAACCTGTAAAGGTTGTTATGGCTGATTCAAGCATTGGCCGTGTACCCGAAACTGCCGCTTGTGCCGATAAGTTTAAAAAAGAGGGTGTTGATATTACCCTTTCGGTAACACCTTGCTGGTGCTACGGTTCTGAAACTATGGATATGGACCCTCACACAATTAAAGGTGTTTGGGGCTTTAACGGTACAGAACGCCCTGGTGCTGTTTATTTGGCTGCTGTTTTGGCGGCTCACGCACAAAAGGGCTTGCCCGCTTTTGGTATTTACGGTCACGAAGTTCAAGACCGTGATCAAGTTGCTGAAATACCCGAAGATGTTAAAGAAAAACTTTTACGTTTTGGTCGTGCCGCAATAGCAGTTGCTACAATGCGTGGTAAATCTTACTTGCAAATTGGTTCACAATGTATGGGTATTGCAGGTTCTATTATTGACCAAGACTTTATGGAAGCATACCTTGGTATGCGTGTTGAGTCGGTTGACGAGGTTGAAATTCTTCGCCGTATGGAAGAGGGTATCTACAACGAGGAAGAATACCAAAAAGCACTCGCTTGGACTAAAGAACATTGTAAAGAAGGCCGTGACGATAACCCCGAATCAGTTGAATTTTTGGGTGAAGAACGCCGCATTAAATTTACCCCCGAAGAAAAAGAAAAACAGTGGGAATTTACCGTTAAAATGTATTGCATAATCAAAGACCTTATGACAGGCAACCCCAACTTGCCCGCAGGTTTTGAAGAAGAAATGGTTGGTCACAACGCAATCGCAGGCGGTTTCCAAGGTCAACGTCAATGGACAGACCATTGGCCAAACTGTGACTACCCCGAAGCATTCCTTTCTTCAACATTTGACTACGAGGGTGCTCGTGAACCGTACACACTCGCTACCGAAAACGATGTGCTTAACGGTCTTGGTATGTTGTTTATGCGTTTGCTTACACACCGTGCACAAATTTTTGCCGATGTTCGTACATATTGGTCAGGTGAGGCTACCGAGCGTGTAACAGGCTACAAACTTGAAGGCAAGGCAAAAGAGTCTAACGGTATTATTCACTTGCTAAACTCCGGAGCTGCTTGTCTTGACGCTTGCGGTGAATGTACCGATGAAAACGGCAATGCCGTTATGAAAAAATGGTGGGAAGTTACCGACGAAGATATCAAGAAGATGACCGACGCTACCGTTTGGTGCGAAGCAGGTTTTGATAACTTCCGTGGCGGCGGTTTCTCAAGCCATTATACCACAAGAGCCGAAATGCCTTGCACCATGATAAGACTCAACCTTGTAAAAGGCTTAGGTCCTGTGCTTCAAATCGCTGAAGGTTGGACAGTTAATTTGCCGGATGAAGTTTCGGACACACTTATGGAACGCACCAACCCGACATGGCCTTGCACATGGTTTGCTCCCCGTTGCGACGGCAAAGAGGGCAGCCCCTTTAAAACCGCATACGAAGTTATGCAAAACTGGGGTGCTAACCACGGTGCTATCAGTTACGGTCATATCGGTGCCGACCTTATTACAATGTGCTCAATGTTACGTATACCCGTAAGTATGCACAACGTTCCTGAAGAAGATATCTTCCGTCCTGCCGCTTGGAACGCATTCGGTATGGATAAAGAAGGTCAAGACTACCGTGCTTGTCAGGCATACGGCCCGCTTTATAAAAAATATTAATTTTATAAGTAAATAACAAACAACCTCAAGAACTTTATGTTCTTGAGGTTGAGTTTTTGTTGTCATTTAACGATTATATTTTATAATTCGTGCCGAAGGCACACATCACTTCTTACATAGTACCTTTTAATTATTGCTTTCCAAAAATTCCGAATTAGAGTATTTTGAAGCAATAGTGAAGATGTAATAGGTAAAAAAATAAAATCCCACACTCTTGCGAGAATGGGATTTTTGGTTGCGGGGGAAGGACTTGAACCAACGACCTCCGGGTTATGAGCCCGACGAGCTACCAACTGCTCTACCCCGCGATATATTGTGAGCCGCACTTACGACTGCCATAGTATTATACTACAACTCAAAACATATTGCAAGTACTTTTTGAAAAAATATTGAAAATTTTGAAAAAATCGCTTTGTTATAGCAGTTTGTATTGAAAAATATAAAAATATATGTTAAATTTATATATTGAAATCGCAAAAAATAAAGAGGGTGAAAACTTTGCCACTTACAAAGGGTGACGAATATAAATTGTTGCATTTATTGCTTAATATGGGCGAGATGATGTTATGCTGCGGTGGTGAAGTGCGTCGTGTTGAAAATACATTGTCGCTTATAGGCAAGGCATACGGTGCTATAGAAACCAATGTTTTTGTAATCAACTCAAGCATAGTTATTACAATGAAATTTTCAGACGGTAATCTTATTACTGAAAGCCGTCGTGTGAACGGCAGTACTGCCAACAAACTTTGGCAACTTGAAGAACTTAATGCAATAAGCCGTAAATGTTGCGAAAATCCAATCAGTTTAGATGAATTTGAAAATCAACTTGAAAAATGCGATCGCCCCACAAAATCATACCGCATTTACATAGGCTCTGCATTGGCGGCAGGTGCTTTTGCGGTGTTTTTTGGAGGCAATTTATTAAATGGTGTTGCGGCTGCTGTTTTTGCTTTGCTTATAGGAATATTTCAATCTAAACTTTATAAAATTTTTCCTAACAACATAATTTTTAATATTGTGTGCTCTATTTTTGTTGGTACTATTATTTGTATATCGGCAAAATTTATACCTTTTATTGACCGTGATATGACCACTATAGGCGTTATTATGCTTTTAATACCGGGTGTTTCTTTTACAAATTCAATACGCGATTTAATTGTAGGTGATACTATTTCGGGTATAATGCGTTTGATTGAAAGTTTGATTTGTGCCGCAGGTTTGGCAATAGGCTTTATGCTTGCTATTTTTTTGACGGGCGGTGTTAATGTATGAGTAAATCGGAAATTATAATTCAACTTATATCGGCTATGGCAGGTTCAACTGGGTTTGCAATACTGTACGGTCTTAAATGGAAATATATGCCCTGTGCCGCTTTAGGCGGATTTTTAAGTTGGGGATTTTATCTCGCGGGAATGCATTTTTGGAACAACATATTTTTAGCGGGGCTTTCAGCCGCCGCATTTTCGGCACTTTACAGTGAAATATCCGCCAGAATATTAAAAGCACCTGCTACGCTGTTTTTTATACCATCGGTAATACCGTTGGTTCCCGGAAGAACTTTGTACTATGCGTGCAGTAATGCAGTAATAAAAAATTGGAGTGACGCTAAATATTATGCCGATATAACACTTGAATTTGCAATGTCAATTGCCGCAGGAACCTGCATTATTTGGGCAATTACAATAATGTTTGAAAACGTAAAAAAAGAAATTAATCAAAAAAAGCAAAGATGAAAATTTTTTGTCGAATATTTGTATAAAACTTAAATTTTCGACTTGCAACCGCATATTAATTTTGATATAATCAATATGTATTTATTTTGCTTTGGGGAGGCAATTTTTTATGGCAAAAATCGGTTTTGATAATAACAAATATATTGCTTTGCAGTCTGAAAATATACGTGACCGTATTAATATGTTCGGCGGCAAACTTTATTTGGAATTCGGCGGCAAACTTTTTGACGATTACCATGCATCACGTGTTTTGCCGGGATTTAAACCCGATTCAAAAGTTAAAATGCTTTTAGAACTCAAAGATGAGGCAGAAATTGTTATTGTTATCAATGCCGATGCTATTGAAAAAAACAAACGCCGCGGTGACCTTGGTATAACATATGACCTTGACACCATGCGACTTATTGACGCATTTCGCGGTATTGGTCTTTATGTGGGTAGTGTTGTTATTACCTGCTTTACAGGTCAACCCTTGGCACTTGCTTTTGAAAAAAGACTTAAATCTTTAGGCATAAAAACCTATCGCCATTATCCTATAAAAGATTATCCGTCGGATATACCGCTTATAGTTAGTGATGACGGTTTCGGTAAAAACGATTATATAGAAACCGAAAGGCAACTTGTTGTAATTACGGCACCGGGTCCGGGCAGCGGCAAGATGGCTACATGCCTTTCACAACTTTATCAAGACCACAAACGCGGCATTAAGGCGGGTTATGCTAAATTTGAAACATTCCCTATATGGAATTTGCCGCTTAAACACCCCGTTAACGTGGCATATGAAGCGGCTACCGCCGATTTAAGTGACGTTAATATGATTGACCCGTTCCATTTAGAAGCATACGGTAAAACCACAGTTAACTATAACCGTGATATTGAAATTTTCCCTGTGCTTAATGCTATTATGGAGCGTATTTTGGGCAAGTCACCGTATAAAAGCCCTACCGATATGGGCGTAAATATGGCAGGCTACGCAATAATTGATAACGATGCCGTAGTAGACGCCGCTAATCAAGAAATTATACGCCGTTATTATCAGGCGGCTTGTAACGTACGTCAAGGCTTGAGCGAAAAAAGTGAGGTAACAAAAATCGAACTTTTGATGGGGCAGATGGGCATTTCGGTTAAAGACCGCCCCGTTGTAAAAGCCGCACTTGACAAGGCAGAACTTACAGGTGCACCCGCAACGGCAATACAACTCGATAACGGAAAAATAATTACTGGCAAAACATCGTCACTATTGGGGTCTAGTTCATCAATGTTGCTTAACGTTTTAAAAGAACTCGGCGGAATACCCGACGATATACAACTTTTATCACCTACCATTATTGAGCCTATTCAAGATATGAAAACAGGTGTGCTTGGTAACCATAACCCACGCCTTCACATAGATGAAATTTTAATTGCACTTTCTATTTGTGCGGCAACAAACGGCACCGCAAAAAAAGCACTTGACCAAATAGATAAACTAAGAGGTCTTGAGGTTCATTCAACGGTAATTCTTTCACGTGTTGATGAGCAAACATTCAAAAAACTTGGTGTAAATCTTACCTGTGAACCTAAATATCAAACCAAAAAACTTTATCACGCATAAAAAATACAGTTACCGTTTTTTCGGTAACTGTATTCTTATATAGAGGTATAATTAACGTTTATCAATGGGGATATACTCAGTTTGATTTTTAACACTGATATAGGCAGGTCTTATAATTTTGC
>CAZUYL010000092.1:0-5495 GCA_964624945.1 uncultured Ruminococcus sp.
TCAATATATCGCTCGTAAATGCCAGATGTAACCGCAGTTTTGTTTTTTAGCGTTACCGTGGTGGAAATTTCACCGTCTGAAAAAGGTTTTTTTATTCCAACGGTGTAATCACGGTTACCAAAAACTATTAAATTACCACCTAAATCTATTATGCCTGAGTTTACGTTGTTTTGTTTAAAATATTCTGAAATTCTGTCGGCAATATAACCCTTTGCAATTCCACCGAGGTCAATTTTTTTGCCGTTTAAATTAACGGTATTGCCGACAATTTCAATGCTGTGGTAATCTACACTTTGAAGTGCTTCGGCTATTTCGTCACGGTTGGGTAGCATGTCACCGTTAAAGTTCCAAACAGAAGTTAGCGGGCAGATTGTTATATCAAACTTGCCGCCCGATAAATTGCCGTAATAGACCGATTTTTTAATAAGATTTTTTGTGTGTTCGTTCACCGTTATAAATCCGTCGGTGGAGTTTAATTTGTAAACGTCGCTTTCGGTTTCGGTACGGCTGAATATTTTTTCGTATTCCTGACACAACTCAAAAGCACCGTCGAGTATAGAGTTACTGCAATTTGCGGTGAGAGTAACAACGGTGTCGAGTAAAAATCGGGTATCTTTATTTTCTTGCTTTCCGTTGCAACCGCATAGCAAAAGCAAGACCAAACTTAAATTTAAAGATATAATTTTTTTCATAAAAACATTATACAACTTCTTTACTTTTTTGTAAAGATATGATAAATTATAAAAAGGCGGTGATGTCTTGAAAAAAGGTGACCGTATAGTTATATTAGTTACGGCTGTGGTGTTTATGCTGTCGGTGGTGTTGGTTTTATTACTTGGCGGCAGGGGAACACGTGTTGTAATTAAACAGAACAATAATATAATTTATAATCAAAGCATTAAAACAGACGAAACCGTAACTACGAAAACCAACGTAATAGTTATAAAAAACAGCAAGGTTTATATGAAAAACTCGTCTTGTAAAAATCAAATATGCGTAAACACCGATGAAATTTCCAAAAAAGGTGAAAGTATAATATGTTTGCCAAATCAAATAACGGTAGAAATAAAATAACGGTCAAACAAATAACGCTGTATTCATTGTTTGTAACGGTTTGTATTATTGTGGGTTATCTTGAAAGTCTTTTGTCGGCAACATTGGTTTTTATAGCACCGGGTGTAAAATTAGGGCTTTCAAACGCCGTTGTAATGCTGTTGATTTTTTCTGACGATAAAAAAGGTGCGTTTGCGGTTAATTTTGTGCGAATATGCCTGTCTGCCTTGATTTTCGGCACGCCTATATCATTTGTATTGTCGTTTGCGGGCGGTATTGCTTCGGTAACGGCGGCGTGTGTTTTGCAAAAAGTAAAATCGGTAAGTGTTATAGGCGTTAGCATTGCCTGTGCCGTAATACACAATGCTTTTCAGTTAGCGGCATCTGTGTTTTTTGTGGGAACGGGTGTTTTGTATTATTTACCGCTTTTAATAATTTTAGGTGCCTTATGCGGTGCAGTATGCGGTTTTTTTGAAAAAATTGTTTTAAACAAAACAAATTTTACCGCCTTATTAAAATAAAACGGTTTAAAATAAATTTAATGGGGGATTAGTTATGAAATGTAAAAATTGCGGGTATGAATCCGAAAAAGATTTCGCTTATTGTGTTAATTGCGGTGCTGCAGCAGAATATGAGCCTGTGGCAGAACCGATAAGTCTTAATCCTGCGGCGGATAAAGTATTGGCACCGCTGCAAACAGGCTTATTTTTGGCGGTTTGCATTTTGATGACTGTTTCAACTGCGGCGTCAATAATGTGTGGCGGTATACCGCTTATAAATATTTTAATTACAATATTTTTGTGGTTTGTGTATTTGTCGGCACAAAAAGGTTATGCCGATGTAAATCAGTTGCGTAATATAAGCGGCACCGTGTATGCAAGTTATGTAATAACCAACGTTTTGGTGGGCATTTTTGCAGTCCTTGGCGTTTTGTGTGCGGCTTTAATAAGTAGGTTAAATATTTACGATTTTGTTGAACTTTTTGAAGAATATTCGCTTGAACTTTCTGACTACGGTATCAGCCTTTACGATTTATCACGCGGTATAACATCACTTGTGGGTGTTATAATTGCAGTTGTGTTTATTTTTGTGGCGGCAGTTATTTTTGTTATTAATATTTTGGGCGTTAAAAAAATTCACCGTTTTGTAAAGTCGGTTTATATGGGCGTTGCATATCAAAACCCTAATTTTGAAAAGGCTGTTGCGGCTAAGAATTGGATTATGGTTTTTGCGGTATTTTCCGCTATATCGGCACTTGGGGATATATCAATATTTAGTATAATGTCCTTTGCGGCTTCGGGTTGTCAATCTGCCGCACTTATAATAACATACATTCTTATTGACCGATATTTTGTTGATAAGGTGAATTACGGCAATCAATATTATAACGGATAATAAATTTAAAGGATGCAAACTAATGCATCCTTTATTTTATAGTTAAATATTTAAACACAGAATAGATGTTTTTTCTATTGAAAAACAAAGTATAATAAGTTATAATTATATGTGGTATAATTGTTTTAAGGAGATTTTAATTATATGAAACTTGGTATGGTAGGGTTGCCGAATGTTGGCAAATCAACCCTTTTTAATGCGATAACAAATGCGGGGGCACAATCGGCTAACTATCCGTTTTGTACTATTGAACCTAACGTTGGTATGGTAAGCGTTCCCGATGAACGTCTTGAAAAACTTGCCGAAATTTACAACCCCGACAAATTCACACCGGCAGTCATAGAATTTGTTGATATTGCAGGTCTTGTAAAAGGTGCTTCTAAAGGTGAGGGCCTTGGTAACAAATTTTTAAGCAATATTCGTGAGGTTGATGCTGTAGTACACGTTGTACGCTGTTTTGAAAGCACCGACATTATACACGTTGAAGGTTCGGTTGACCCAATTCGTGATATTGAAACCATAAATTTAGAACTTATACTTTCGGATATTGAAATTGCACAACGCCGTCTTGACAAAGCAACTAAGGCTTTAAAGGGCGATAAATCTATGCAAGCAGAGGTTGACTTTTTAAAACGCCTTATAGCACACCTTGAAGACGGTCAACCTGCACGTTCGGTTGAAATTACCAACGACACCGATGAGGAAGTTTTAAAAACAACATCGCTGCTTTCGGCAAAACCTGTTATTTACGCTTGCAATATGAGTGAAGATGACTTTAGAAACGGTATTGATAACAACGCAGGTTACAATGCGGTAAAAGAGGTTGCTCAAAAAGAAAATGCCGAAATTTTGCCTATTTGTGCGGCATTAGAGTCGGAACTCGCAAGCCTTGACGATGAAGAAAAGGCAATGTTTCTTGAAGATTTAGGTCTTGAACGTTCGGGCCTTGACCGTATGATACAAAAATGTTACAGTCTTTTAGGTCTTATTTCATACCTAACGGCAGGCAAACCAGAAGTGCGTGCTTGGACTATTGAAAAAGGCACTAAAGCACCGCAGGCGGCAGGCAAAATTCACACCGACTTTGAACGTGGATTTATTCGTGCCGAAGTTATATCTTACAATGATTTTATGGCTTGCGGCGGCAATATGGTAACCGCAAAAGAAAAAGGCCTTGTAAGAAGTGAAGGCAAAGAATACGTTATGAACGACGGCGATATTGTTCTTTTCAGGTTTAACGTATAATTGACTGACAATCACCGAAAAATATTTTCGGTGATTGTTTTGAATAAAAAAATATCCGATTTAACTCTTTTTGGCACAGGTGCCTTGGGTTACGGTTTGATTGAAATTTTATGGCGTGGCAGAACACATTGGTCGATGGTGCTTGCAGGCGGTATATCTTTTTGGGGACTTTCAAAAATATCCTCAAAATACAAAAAATTCAATCTGTTTATAAAATCGGTTATGGGGTGCGGTTTTATTACTGCCTTAGAACTCGTTTTTGGATTTGTTTTTAATATATTACTCAAACGCAAGATTTGGGATTACAGTAAAATGCCCTTTAATATAGGCGGTCAAATATGTCCGTTGTACTCATTCTTTTGGTTTGCGTTAAGTTTTATATTTATTCCCGTTACCGATAAAATAAAACAAAAATAAGGTGATACAGCGTGAAAAAATTTTTACGCAGAACATGGGCTGAAATTGATACAAAAGCCTTGACACATAATTTTAATATAATTAAAAACACAGCAAACACACGCGTTTGTGCCGTGGTAAAAGCCGATGCTTACGGTCACGGTGTGGGCATTGTAGCACCCTTGCTTCAAAAACAGGGTGCCGATGTGTTTGCGGTTTCAAATATTGAAGAGGCTATCGAACTGCGGGATTGCGGTATAACTAAGCCGATAATTATTTTAGGCTATACACCGTGCGACTTTGCCCCTGAACTTGCCGAAAACGGTATTTCACAATGTGTGTATTCGCTTGAATATGCAACCGAACTTTCAAACACGGCAAAAAAATCGGAATTGAAAATTAAAATTCATTTAAAACTTGATACAGGTATGTCGCGGTTGGGTTTTGATTGCCGTACCGATGATTTGTGTGGAATAGACGAAGCCGTAGCAGCGGCAAAACTTGAAAATCTTGAGGTTGACGGTGTGTTTACGCATTTTGCTGTATCCGATAGAAACGAACTTGAAGAAGACGGTTTTACCGATGAGCAATACAACCGCTTTATAAGTGCGGTTAAAATGTTAAAATTAAACGGAATTAACCCCGAATTTGTGCATTGTTGCAATTCGGCAGCAATGTGCCAAGACAAAGAAAAGCATCTTAATATGTGTCGTGCAGGAATTGTGCTTTACGGTCTTACACCGTCGTCTACACTTGAATTGCCGCAAGATTTTAAACCCGTTATGAGTTTTAAATCGGTGGTGTCACAGGTAAAACAAATTAATGCAGGTGACACGGTAAGTTACGGCAGAACATTTAAAGCCGACCGCACTGTTACCGTTGCAACCGTAACGGCGGGTTATGCCGACGGTTACCCACGGTTGCTTTCAAATAAAGGCTACGTTTTAATTCACGGTAAACGTGCAAATATTTTAGGCCGCATTTGTATGGATCAATTTTGTGTTGACGTTACCGATATACCAAACGTTAAACGTGATGACGAGGTACTGCTTTTTGGGGGCGATTTACCCGTAGAGCAACTTGCCGAACTTGCAAACACCATAAATTACGAACTGATTTGTGATGTTTCAAGTCGTGTTGAACGCATAGAAAAATAAATATTACTGCAAAACAAAACAAACGAAAAGGTTTTCAATTCGCCTTTTCGTTTGTTTTGTTTAATCAAAAAAATCTTTTATTTTATCAAAGAAAGATTTTTGTTTTTTATAATTTTTGTTGTCGGTAATGCTGTCAAATTCTTTAAGTTTTTCTTTTTGTGCCTTTGACAAATCACGTGGAACTTCAACAACTATTTTTACGTATTGGTCACCGCGACCCGAATATCTTAAACGCTGAATACCTTTGCC
>CAZUYL010000093.1:0-5478 GCA_964624945.1 uncultured Ruminococcus sp.
GCTACGCTCAACAGTGCTGACGGCACCGTCTTCCTTAATCAAAGGGAACCAAGAAAAAGATTGTGTGTTAATTTGGGAATTAAAAGTAGGTGAATAACAAACCGCAACTTCCATTTTGTAATCGAATAAATCAAGAAAAAGTTGCACTACTGACAGCACATTTATAATAAAATTTTTATTTACATATACGGCGATTAAAAAATGCTTGACCTTTTTTAAATGTTGTAGTATAATGTTAGCACCTCTGCAAAGGCTTTTTTATTTTTTGAAAAGGTCTGTCAACGCAGTTACACAATATGTTGTATTGTGCTTTCCAAAAACATCTAAATATGCTTTTGGTACAACCTACGTGTTCTGTAATGAGGGAGGCAAACTTGCCGTGTGTTTGTTTTCACGGTGAGAAAAAAATATTTCCGTAAAGCGGGAGGTGCCGTTATGAGAGTAAAAATTACACTCGCTTGCACAGAATGTAAGCAACGCAACTACAACACAATGAAAAACAAAAAAAATGACCCTGATAGGCTTGAAATGAACAAGTATTGCAGGTTCTGCAGAAAGCACACCTTGCATAAGGAAACGAAGTAAGGAGGGTAATGTGATGAAAACTGTCAATAGAATTTGTCAGGTTCTTTCGATTATCTTTGCAATTGTTTCTTTGGTACTGTTCTTCACACCGTTTGCAACAATCGTCACCACAGGCGGCGACACCACAATGGTTGGTGCAGCACTCGGTTTCGGTTCTAATACCGATGTTGCAGGTACCACGCACGATATGGCTAAGTCGGCAGATATTCTTTTCTGTTTCTGTCTTACCGTAATAGGTGTACTTTTAAGCGTTTTCTCATTCAAGTCAAAAACAGTACGTTATTTTGCTCCTGCAGTTGGTTTGGGCAGCGGAATTTATATGTTGGTAATTGCACTTAGCAATCCTACAAAATTCGTTGATGCTCGTCCGCTTACTACTGCACTTGGCGTTACAGGTATTGAGTACAAATCATCTGTATTGCTTACAGCGATTGCATTATTGCTTTTTGCTATTGCCGCTGCAGCGTATTTGTTTGTTGACGATTACATTGAGGTAATGCAGTCTAAGGGTTCAAAACGCACAATTTTGAAGCGTGTAATCGGTTTCTTTAAAGATTACAAGAGCGAAGTCAAAAAGATTGTATGGCCGGGCTTAAAAGACGTTGTTAAAAACACAGCAATCGTTCTTGTTATGTGCCTTATACTTGGTGCGTTTATTTGGCTTCTTGATTTAGGTCTCGGCAATCTTATCGGTCTTATTCTTAAATAAGATTTCGGGAGGTTGAGATTATGTCTGAAACAAGCGAAGCAAAATGGTATGTTGTGCATACTTATTCCGGTTACGAGAATAAGGTTGCAAATGACCTCGCAACTATGGTTGAAAGTCGCGGTATGCAGGATTTAATTCAGGATATTAAAATCCCGATGGAAACTGTTACCGAAATTAAAGACGATAAAACCCGCGAGGTTGAAAGAAAAATTTTTCCGGGATATGTCTTAATTAAAATGATTGTTACAGATGACAGTTGGTATGTTGTAAGAAACATACGCGGTTGTACAGGTTTTGTGGGCCCTGCTTCTAAGCCGGTTCCCCTTACCGATGCAGAAGTTACCGCACTCGGCGTTGAAAAGCACAGCGTTGAAGTTGGTTACTCTGAAGGTGACACAGTTAAGATTATCAACGGACCGCTTGAAGGTTACAGCGGCGTTATTAAGTCAATTGATTTGGCTAACAACAGCGTTTGCGTTGTGCTTTCAATGTTCGGCAGAGAAACACCGGTTGAGTTAGAACTTGACCAGATCTCTATCGACGATTAATTGTTAATACGCAGAAATGCTTATTAACTTCCGGCATACAGATTTTTTTGCAGTCAAGGTTAACCGTCTGCAAAAATGTGAGCATCTGTTTGTCACGGTGGGAGGAATATGTATATGAGTATTCCGCCAAGTGTTACTTTAGCGAAGTTTATCTTTGACTAAACACGGTTACCACGAATAATGGAGGTGCTATTTATGGCTCAAAAAATTACAGGTTATATTAAATTACAAATCCCTGCAGGCAAGGCAACACCAGCCCCCCCTGTTGGTCCTGCACTCGGTCAGCATGGTGTTAACATCATGGAGTTTACCAAAGCATTCAACGAAAGAACCAAAAATGACGTAGGTATGATTATACCTGTTGTTATTACTGTTTATGCAGACCGTTCTTTCAGTTTTATTACAAAAACACCCCCCGCAGCCGTTCTTATTAAAAAAGCATGCGGTATTGATACTGCGTCGGGTACACCTAATAAAACAAAAGTTGCTAAAATTACAAGTGAACAGGTTAGAAAGATCGCTGAAACTAAAATGCCCGACCTTAATGCAGCAAGCATTGAAGCCGCAATGAGTATGATTGCCGGTACTGCACGCAGCATGGGCGTTGAAGTTGTCGATTAAGAGGTAAACGACTATGAAACACGGAAAGAAATATAATGACAGTGCAAAACTTATCGAAAACGGTAAGTTTTACGATGTTGAAGAAGCAGTAGAAGTTGCTGTTAAAACCGCAACTGCAAAATTTGACGAAACAGTTGAAATTCACGTTCGTCTCGGTGTTGACTCACGTCACGCAGATCAGCAGGTTAGAGGTGCCGTTGTTCTTCCTAACGGTACAGGTAAAACCGTAAGAACTCTTGTTCTTGCTAAAGGCGACAAGGCTGAAGCCGCTGTTGCTGCAGGTGCTGATTTTGTAGGTGCCGAAGATATGGTAGAAAAAATCCAAAAAGAAAACTGGATGGATTTTGACGTAGTTATCGCTACACCCGATATGATGGGTATGGTTGGTCGTTTGGGTAAGGTTCTCGGCCCCCGTGGTCTTATGCCTTCTCCGAAAGCCGGTACTGTAACTCCTGATGTTGCTAAGGCTGTAACCGAAGCAAAAGCAGGTAAAATTGAATACCGTCTTGATAAAACCAACATCATTCACTGCCCGATTGGTAAAGTATCATTCGGTGCTGCTAAACTTCAAGAAAACCTTGATGCACTTATGGGTGCTATTGTTAAGGCAAAACCTGCCGCAACTAAAGGTCAGTATGTTAAATCATGCACTTTGGCTACAACAATGGGCCCCGGCGTTAAAATTAACGTTGCTAAATTCGGTGCATAATTAAAAGCACTCAAAGCCGCCTTTTTAGGCGGCTTATTTTTTGCAATAAAAAGGACTTAAAAGGTTTAACCTGCCTTTTAAGTCCTTAAATTTTATTTTTTTGCGGTTCTGCCGTAAAGTGCGGTATTTGTGTTTAAAATTTCGGCAAGCCAGCCGTTTATACATTCACCCTTTATTCGCCATTGCCAATTACTGCCAACGGTAGACGGTGTGTTTATTCTGCCTTGTGAGTCTAAACCCAATAAATCCGCCATAGGTATAATGCAGGTGTCGGCAACGCTGCTTAAAGCAAATTTAATCATATCCCAATTAAAATCGGCATCGTTTTTACAGTTGATGTATGCCTTTGCTTGCGATACAGAATCGTGCGATGCGTTTTTAAGCCAACCCATAAGGGTGTCGTTATCGTGAGTGCCTGTATACAAAACACAGTTTTTTATGTGATTATGCGGTAAATAAGCGTTGTTAGGGTCGCCGTCAAAGGCAAACTGCAACACCTTCATACCGTCAAATTTTGTTGTGTCCAACATTTTGCGTACCGCAGGTGTAATTATGCCTAAATCCTCGGCTATAATGGGCAAATCGTCGCCAAATTCACGTTTTAGTGATTTGAATAAATCAACATCGGGGCCTTTAATCCAACTGCCGTGGGTAGCATCTGCATCTTTGAAAGGAATTGAAAAATACGATTCAAATCCTCTGAAATGGTCAATTCGCACGGTGTCGTACATTTTAAGTGCGTGACCTAAATAGCCCTTCCACCAAGCGTAATCGGTAGTTTTCATATAATTCCAATCGTACAACGGGTTGCCCCATAACTGACCGCTTTCGCTGAAAGCATCGGGTGGAACACCCGCAACGGCTTTTGGGGTGTAATCTTCGTTTAATTGAAATTGACGTTTGTTGCTCCAAACATCTGCCGAATCTAACGCCACGTAAATGGGCACATCACCGATAATTTTAATACCGTTTTGGTTTGCGTAATCTTTAAGTTTTTGCCATTGAGTGAAAAACTGATACTGCAAAAATTTGCAAAAGTTGATTTCGTCGGCAAATTCAATTTTCGCCTTTTGTATAGCCGATTTTTCACGTGATTTAAACGGTTCACTCCACAAAAGCCAAGAATTACCGCCACTGTGCGATTTAACTGCCGTAAATAGTGCGTAATCTTCAAGCCAGAGCGAGTTTTGATTTAAAAACTCATAATAAGACGAATCTGTTTTAAAACGCCCGTACGCCTTTTTTAAGAGGGGATATCGGTTGTTGTAAAGTTTTTCGTAATCTATTTTTTCAATAGATTGACCAAAGTCAACGCTTTTAACCTCGCTTTCGGTCAAAAGACCGTCTTTTATAAGCAAATCCAAATCTATAAAATAAGGGTTGCCTGCAAAACTTGAAAACGATTGATAGGGTGAATCGCCGTAGTTTGTTGGATTAAGCGGTAAAATTTGCCAATAAGTTTGACCGCCTTGTTTTAAAAAATCCACAAAATCGAATGCCGCCTTACCAAATGTGCCTATGCCGTAGGGCGACGGCAATGAAAATATCGGCATTAATATACCGCTTGTTCGCATAACTTAAAATTCCTTTGTTAGTTTTTAAAATTTACATTTGTATCTAAATTATTTTAAATTTTCTAATATTTTGATTATAAGGTTATAAAGATTTTCGGTAGAAGAAATGCTTAATTTTTCGTTTGCTGTATGCACATCGTATAGTGCAGGGCCTATTGCAATGCAGTCAAAATCTTTGATTTTAGATGCAAATACGCCACATTCAAGCCCAGCATGGATTGCCTCTACAGCGGGTTTTTGATTGAACATATTTTTATAAACAGAAATATATGTATCACGCAAAACAGAATTTTCATTGTACTCCCATGGGGGATAATGACCTACAACGCTGTTTTTAACATTAAGTGTGTTAAAAAATGCGGTCAAACGTTCTTCAAGGAAATATAGTGCTGTTTGCTTGTTGCTTCTAAGTGCAAAATGCAGATGAATACAGTCTGTTTGTGTGTTGAGAACCCCTAAGTTTAGTGAGGTTTGTACCAAACCGTCAATTTCACAACTCATTTCTGTGACACCGTTCGGAACGCAAAGCAGGGTGTATATTATTTTTGATTTTGCATCGGCATTAAAGCAATTAAATTCGCCTAAGTCACCTATGTTTAGTTCAAGGTTTAAATCAGGTTCGCGGTCAGAAATTTCGGTTTTTATAATGTTAAACTGTTGTTCTAAAATCTCTTTAAATGCGTCTAAATTTGAAACGCAAAGTTTAATCTCACAGCAGTTGGGTATGGCGTT
>CAZUYL010000094.1:0-5358 GCA_964624945.1 uncultured Ruminococcus sp.
GAGTATATGTATAAAACAGTAAATGATTATTATAAAGAAAAATTCGGTTGCAAAGTATATAAATTAACGGTAGACGGCGGTTTTACTTGCCCTAACCGTGACGGCACTGTAGGAAATAAAGGGTGCATTTTTTGTTCCGACTGTGGCAGCGGTGAATTTGCCGTAAAAGGAAATAATATTTCAGAACAGTTACAAAAGGCAAAATGTTTGGTAGAAGCAAAAAACAAAAGCGGTAAATACATTGCATATTTTCAGTCATTTACAAATACTTATGCACCTGTTGATGTGCTTGAAAAGGTCTTTTATGAAGCAATATCACCCGATTATATTGTCGGTTTATCGGTTGCTACAAGGCCAGATTGTTTGCAGGGTGATGTTATTGAACTGTTGAGCGATATAAACAAAAATAAAGCCCGTAAGTGTTGAACTTGGCTTGCAAACCACAAACGAAAAAACCGCCGAGTATATAAGGCGAGGATATAAAAATGATGTATATTTTGATGCGGTACACCGCCTTAAAAAAGAAAATATAGATGTTGTAACACACATAATAATAGGTCTGCCTTTTGAAAATGATACCGATGCGGTAAAAACCACTTTTGATGCTGTAAGTGCAGGTACCAACGGTGTTAAATTTCATATATTATATGTGCTGAAAAACACCGATTTATATAAAGAATATCTTTCGGGAAAATTTGAATGTTTAACACTTGAGCAGTATGCAAAAATATTAAAAAACTGTATGTCGGTATTGCCTGACAACACAGTTGTTCACCGTATAACAGGTGATGGTGCAAAAAAAGATTTAGTAGCACCGCTTTGGACTGCCAATAAAAAACGTGTGCTTAATTATTTGAATAATCACTTAAAATAAATTACAAATCGTTTTGGAGGTTTTTGTATGGAAAACAAAGTTTTTGCAAATTCACAGTGGATATGGTCGAAAAAAAACTACGGCGAAAACGAATATGCGGAATTTTTTGAAAATGTTGAATACTGCGGTCAAAAAGCAATTTTGAGGTTGTCGGTTTGCGGAGACTATACTGTTTTTATAAACGGAAAATATGTTGCAAGTAATCAGTATGCGGATTTTTCGCATTATAAAGTTTACGATGAAATAGATATTACCGATTATCTTACTGCAGGCACCAATACTGTCGGCTTTTTGGTGTGGTATTTCGGCAAGTGCGGAATGAGATATCACACTCCAAAATCAGGCTTAATTTATGAAATAGAATTTGACAACAATTTGGTTGCGTATAGCAGCACTAAAACACTTTCAAGAAAAAGCAAAGCCTATAAAAGCGGTGTTATTAAAATGATTTCACCGCAACTCGGTTACAGTTTTGAATATGATGCTACCGCTGAAGATAATTGGCTTTGTGCTGAAGGTAATGATTTTTCAAATTCGGTAATTACACAAAACAAACTTGGTTTTTATAAAAGACCTGTAAAAAAACTTACCGTAGGTGATGAAATAATCGGAACAATCACACCAAATGATGACGGGTATATTATTGAGTTTGAGCAGGAAACAGTAGGACTTTTAACACTTGATTTTACAAGTGATACGGTGCAAAATATTAATGTTGCTTACGGTGAAAATTTAGAAAACGGTCACGTAAAACGCCTTATCGGTGGGCGTGATTTCAGTTTTGATTACACCGCTAAATCGGGTGAAAACAAGTATGTAAACTATATGTTTAGACTTGCGTGCAAATATGTTGAAATTAAATGTGACAAATTAACCAATATAAAACAGGTCGGAATTTTACCGCAATATTTTTCGGTTGAAACGGCAGAAAAGAATTTTGACTGTGAATTAGACAAACGCATATATAATATTTGCCTTAATACTTTAAAACTTTGTATGATGGAACATTACGTTGATTGCCCTTGGCGAGAGCAATGCCTTTATGCATTTGATTCGAGAAATCAGATACTTTCGGGTTATTATGCTTTTAAAAACGGCAATTTTGATTATGCGAGAGCAAACCTGCTTTTGATGAGCAAAGATAACCGTGAGGATAATATTTTATCTATATGTTTTCCGAGTGCAAGTGATTTAACTATACCGTCGTTTTCACTTTATTATATTGTTGCCGTTAGTGAATATATGACATATAGTGGCGATTTAACATTAGGTAAAGAAGTGTTTTATAAACTTGAAAAAATATTGGGCAAATTTTTATCTAATCGAAAAGACGGTTTGGTTTGCCGTTTTTCCGAAAGAAGCCATTGGCATTTTTATGATTGGTCACCTAATGCGTATCTTGAAATAGGTGAGCAAAGTGCAAAACCGGATTTTTTGCTTAACTGTATTGTTATTATCGCATTAAAAGCGTATGCTAATATTTGTAAACTGCTTTCTGTTAATAATATTTTTGAAAATGAAGATTTAAAAATTTTAAAAGCAGCAAAAGAAAAATATTATAATCAAGAAAACGGAATGTTTTTTGTTGATGAAAAATCCGAAAAACCAACCGAACTTGCAAACAGTTTGGCGGTTATTTCGGGTGTGGCAGACGGCGTTATCGCTAAAATAATTTGCGAAAATTTGGCAAATGACACTTTAATACCATGTTCGTTAAGTATGAAAACATTTAAGTATGACGCAATGCTTATGACCGACAAAACTAAATATAAAGATAATATTTTAAACGAAATAAGAAAAACATACAAAATTATGTTGGATAGCGGTTCAACAACTGTTTGGGAAACGGCAGAAGGTGCAGCGGCATTCGACAATGCAGGCAGTCTTTGTCACGGTTGGAGTGCTATTCCGATATATTATTACAGTTTATTTGATGGGAAAATCTAAAACAATTATGACTATTAAAAAAAAACTACATAACGAAATTAAAGAATTAAATTTGCTTTTAAGATCAATTCCTGCTACAACGGTAACACTTTTTGTGGTAAGTGTTATATGTATGAATTTGCTTGCAAATAAGACTTTGCTAAAACTTGATTGGATAGCCTTAGACGGTGGTGTTTTAATATCGTGGCTGTCTTTTATGTGTATGGATATAATAACCAAGCATTTTGGTCCCAAAGCATCAAACAGTATATCTATATTGGCATCGGCTATAAATTTGCTTACCTGCTTAATATTCTTTTTGGCAAGCATAATACCGTCTAATGCGGGTGATTATTCTGTCTTTGATGGTATTTTTGGCGGAACATGGTTTGTTTTGCTTGGCAGTACGGTTGCGTTTCTTTCGTCATCGTTTTTAAATAATACGTTGAATTGGTTGATAGGCAAGTGCTTTTCTAAAAAAAACGGCACCAAAACAGAGTATATGGTTAGAATGTATGTATCTACGTTTATAGGTCAGTTTTTTGATAATTTTATTTTTTCAGTTATTGTTTTTGTGTTTTTTGCACCTATTTTTTGGAACGGTTTTTCTTGGTCGGTTCTTCAATGTGCAACCTGTGCTTTAACGGGTGCCGTTGCTGAACTTATAATGGAAATTATTTTTTCACCTATAGGTTACCGCATAGTAAAAAAATGGCAGCAATACTCAATAGGTAAAGAATATCTTAATTACATTAAAAAGGTGAGTTAAAAAATGACGGTTTTAATTACAGGCACTTCACGTGGAATAGGCAAGGCTATTGCAGAATTGTTTTTAAAAAAAGGGCATAATGTTATCGGTATAGATAGGTTAGAGCCAAGCATAGAAAATGAATTTTACACACATTATAAATGCGATATTCGAGATAAAGAAAATTTACCTGATATATCTAAAGTTGAAATTTTAATAAACAATGCAGGCACACAAAATGAAGATGATATTGATATAAATTTAAAAGCCTTGATTTACATTACCGAAAAATACGGTCTGCAAAGCAGTATAAAATCTATACTTAATATCGGTTCTGCAAGTGCACATACGGGTTCTGAATTTCCTGAATACTGTGCAAGCAAGGGCGGAGTTTTGTCATATACCAAAAACGTTGCAATGCGTGTCGCAAAGTTTGGTGCCGTATGCAACAGTTTAGATGCGGGCGGAGTGTTAACACCGCTTAACGACTGCGTAATAAATGATCCGCAACTTTGGGCAGAGGTTATGAATGAAACCCCTCTTAAAAGATGGGCAACGCCCGAAGAAATTGCCGAATGGGCATATTTTTTAACGGTTAAAAATTCTTTTTGCACAGGGCAAAATATTTTGGTAGACGGCGGAGAATCTATAAATTATAACTTTGTTTGGAAAGATTGATTTTTTTACAATATGCTATTAATTTGTGCCGAGATTTCTTTTGAAATCTCGGCATTTGGTATATATAAATCACATATTTTAAAGCGTATATAATATTATTTCTGTTTTGGCAAACACTATTAAAAAACAAAAAAGGATAGTTGTATATGTCAAAAAGAATAGGTAATCAAACAATAATTTTAGAAAACAAACCATATATAGCAGGTTACGGTTCGGTAGTTGGCAAAAAAGAATTTGAAGGTCCGTTAGGGGCAGAGTTCGATCTGTATAACACCGATAACCGATTTGGTGAAAAGACTTACGAAAAAGCAGAAAGCCGTTTGCAAAAAATTGCTGTTGAAACTGCTTTAAAAAAAGCCAATATTGTCGAAAGCGACATTGATATGATATTTGCAGGTGACCTTTTAAATCAGTGTATAGGTTCATATTTCGGATTACGTGATATGAATGTGTCATTAATTGGTTTATACGGTGCGTGTTCTACAATGACCTTGGGGTTATCGCTTGCAGCCCTTACTATAGACGGCGGTGCTGCAAATTATGCAGTTGCGGTAACATCATCACACTTTTGTTCGGCAGAAAGGCAGTATCGCTTTCCGCTTGAATACGGTGCCGTGCGTCCGCAAACATCACAATGGACCGTAACAGGCTCAGGGGCTACGGTGTTAAGCAACCAAACAATCCAAAATAGCCCCTATATAAACGCCGTCTGCTTCGGCAAAATCAAAGATTTAAACATCACCGATACTAATAATATGGGTGCCGCAATGGCACCGGCTGCTGCGGATACCATAAAGTGCTTTTTAGACGATACTAATACCTGTATTAAGGATTACGATTTGGTGTTTACGGGTGATTTGGGTAGGGTAGGCAGCGATTTGCTTTATGAATTGCTTGAGAGTGACGGCATTGATATACGTTGTCGCCATAATGATTGCGGTTTGATGATTTTTGACCGTAAAGAACAGGATGTTCATTCAGGCGGTTCGGGTTGCGGTTGCAGTGCGGCAGTGCTTAATTCTTTTGTAATGCATAGGTTTGAAAGCGGTGATTTTAAAAATATTTTATTTATGTCAACGGGTGCATTAATGTCACCAACTTCATCTATGCAAGGCGAGAGTATTATGGGTAT
>CAZUYL010000095.1:0-5337 GCA_964624945.1 uncultured Ruminococcus sp.
ATATAATATATATTTAAGCAAAGTTTAAGATATCAATGTTTCACGTGAAACATTGATATCTTTATTATACATACAAACATAAGACTTGTAAACAAAAACTTTTAATTATTTATCTCCTGATTTAAAAATCAGCGACATTATAAACCCAAAAAGCATAGATGCGGTTATTCCTGCAGCGGTTGCGGTAAGACCTCCGCAAAAAATTCCCATAAAACCGTAATCGGATATCGCCTCTTTAACACCGTTTGCAAGTGAATAGCCAAAACCCGTAAGCGTAACGGTGGCACCTGCACCTGCAAAGTCGACAATCGGACCGTACACACCTATTGCAGTTAAAAATACACCGCTGACAACATAAGCGGTTAATATTCGGGCAGGCGTAAGTTTTGTGTAATCAATTAAGAACTGACCCACAAGACAAATCAATCCGCCAACAAAAAACGCCTTCAGACATTCAACAAACAAATCCATACGGCAACCTCCGTTATGTTTCACGTGAAACATTGATGTATTTATTATTTCTGTCTTAAAGGCGATTATTCGCTATATATTAAATTTTTCTTTTATGATTTGCTTTACTGATGAAGAATTTAAATTTTTAACCCTTACGCTGTCGGCATTTTCGCTGCGAACCGTTATTTTTACCTTGCAGGTTTTGTGTTTAACGTCGGCAGGTGTTTGGGTTATTTTTATAATGCCTATATTGTTTTTGTCACAATACAACTCTCGAATTATAAATCCACGTGAACCCGATGCAAATAAATTGTTTTCAAGCGAAAAACAACTGTATTTAAAATCTCGGTAGCAAATGCTCGCATAATAAATTATAAACACGGTAGCAACAAGTGTTAAAAACAAAATAAGCGATTTAAAATAATCAAAAACAAAAATCAGAGCAAAACCTATAATCAACGTCGGTACCAACAACACGGCAGGAACAAAGAAAAATCGGCGTAAACTTGTAAAGGTTTGTTGAGGACGTATAGAGCACTTGCTTTTTGAAAAATTAGGAAAATAAAATTTTAAATGTCGGCAAAGATTGTCGTGCGATGCAACAGGCACAATAACCGCCTTTTCACCCCTATCGTCGCCGTAACCGCCTATTGAAGCACGCATTGAAAACTGCCTAAACAAACGCATAATAGGATTTTGCTCTAAACAAATGTTATTAACGTGCGATTTTTTGAAAACGGTTTTTTTACGAACAATAAATCCCGATTCAACATCAATTTTATCTTTACCGATTTGCAACTTAAAGTTTATGTTTTTGAAAAAGGTAACCAAAAAAGAAAAACCGTACGCCGTAAGCAAAATCAGGGTGATTATATTGACTATTGGCGGAAAAAATGTATTGAATTTGTTTGAAATAGTGCTAATTCGGTCAAAAAGCATATCCGACACGGCAATACCTAAAAGTTCACTTGTTTGGTTAATAACAGGTACGCCGATAACTATGCCCGTTACAGCAGAAGATGTTGTTGCCGCAAGAAATGCTATTTTTAAGGCGGAAAACTTAATCACGGTACGGCTCTCCTCACCGTAAACAAGTTTAAACAGTTTTTTTGCATCATCACGGTACATTCTAACCGTAAAATCGCTCTTTTGCGGAGTGCCTGCCTCGGTGTTTACCGAACACTTAGTGCTACCCACAATGTAATCTAAAAGGTTTTGTTTTAAAGATATACTCGAAATGTGCGAAAACTCTATTTTAGCACAGGTTTTAAGCAAAAAGCCTTTGTTTACGGTAACATAACCGTCACTTACCGAAACACCAACCGCACGCCAACCGATTACGGCTATTAAAAGCACTACGGCAAACGCCAATATTTCTAAAGTTAGCAAGCCGTCAACGGTTCTGCTTGTAAAGTACTGAAAAACCGCCCTTATAAGCGGTAAAATCAACACAAAAAGGTACGGTTGCATTTGGTTAAGCACGGTTATTGGGTGTGCTTTAAAAGTAGTTTTAATCATTGGGTTTTACCTTCAAATTATCAAGCATAAAATCAGCGTCGGATCCACAGATTTCGGGTATAAGTATCCAACCGCGAGCCGCTTTAAGCATAACGCACTTTAAATTCATAAGTGAAGCCAACGGCGTGGTATAACTTTGTGCGAAAACAAGACGCGGAAAGGGCATAATTTGTGTTGTTTTTATAAATATACCCTTAGAAATTGTAATTGAATTGCTGTCAACCGTAATTTTATAACTTTTAAAATAAAAGGGAACGTATACAAATGCGGCAATCAAGCCTAAAGTGGCTATAACGGCGGCAGGCAACAAAAACCAAAGTGTGAACCTGCTGAAATATGACACGGCGGCACATAAAAGTGCAAACAACAAAATTATTCTTATTTGCCACAAAATACGTGTTTTTTTAGAAAGATAAAAAGTCACCGTTAATCACCGCTTATTTTTTCTTGATTTTGTTCCAATATTCTTTAAAAGACTGCTCATTTTTATTATTGCCGAAATTGTAGTAAACCTTATCTTTTATATTATCAGGCAAATACTGTTGGTTTACATAATGCATTGGATATGCGTGCGGATAAAGGTAATGTTGACCTTTAATTTCGGCATCTTCACCGTCACAGTGTTTGTTTTGCAAATGACGTGGAATATCACCGCCGATACCGTTTTCAACATCCTGCATAGCGGCTACAACGGCATCGTGTGCGGAGTTTGATTTAGGGCTTGTGGCAACCAAAATCACCGCATTGGCAAGGGGCAATCTCGCCTCGGGTAAACCTACCGACATAGCGGTATCAACAGCCGCCTTAACTATTGGAATTATCTGGGGATAGGCAAGCCCCACATCCTCGTTGGCACACACTAAAAGACGGCGGCAGGCACTCGGTAAATCACCCGCTGCCAAAAGGCGTGCCAAGTAATAAATTGCGGCATCGGGGTCAGAACCACGCATAGATTTTTGGTACGCCGAAATTATATCGTAATGCTCGTCACCCTCACGGTCGTAACGCACCGAATTGCCCGATAAAATCTGCTCGGTTATGTCATCGGTTACGGTGGGTTGCTCTTCAGTTTCGGTTAACATAATGCATAACTCTAACATATTGAGTGAACGCCTTACATCACCTGCCGCCGCACGTGAAAGTTTGTTTACATTATCATCGCTTATTATAATATCTTTGCCGATTTCCTCACTTGTTATTTTTACGGCACGTTTTAGCACTTTGGCTATATCGGTGCTTTGCAGAGTTTTAAACTCAAACACGGTAGAACGGCTTAAAATGGCATTATATACATAAAAATACGGATTTTCGGTAGTCGAAGCGATTAGGGTTATATCGCCGTTTTCAATATACGATAGCAAAATCTGTTGTTGCTTTTTGTTGAAGTATTGTATTTCGTCAAGATAGAGCAGTATTCCGTTTGATGCCTCCATAGTTCCTATTTCACCGATTATTTCTTTTATATCGGCGGTGGAAGATGTTGTTGCATTCAAATAGCACAGTTTTTTGCCCGTTTGCGATGCAATAATCTTAGCAACGGTTGTTTTGCCCACGCCCGACGGACCGTAAAAAATCAAATTAGGTATATTGCCCGATTCAATTATTTTACGTAATATTTTACCCTCGCCCAAAAGGTGCTTTTGCCCTGCCACCTCATTAATGGTTTTCGGTCTTAATCTGTCTGCAAGGGGTGTTTGCATCAATAATCGCCTCCGTACCGTAAATATATAATTATTTTACATTAATTTGTATTCTTTTTCAACCTAAAACAGCATAAATATAACCGAATAAAAGTATTAGGTGAACAAAATGAGAAAAACGGTTTTTATAAAAAATGCCGCTGTTATAACGGCGACGTCACTTATTTTGCGTTTTTGCGGCATTGTTTTTAAGGTATGGCTCGCCGCACGCATAGGTGCAGAGGGCATCGGCGTTTACCAACTTGTGTTTTCGGTATACGTTTTTGCCTCTACATTTGCCACAAGCGGAATATGTACCGCCGTTACACGCCTTTGCGGCGAAGAACTCGCAGTAGGCAGTAAAAATAAAATCAAAAAAATTGTTAAACGCTGTATACAAATTTCGTGCGTAATAGCGTTTTTTACAATAATAGTTATGCTTTTCGGTGCAAGAATTATATCCGAAAAACTGTTACACGAACCACGTGCCACACTATCGCTTAAAGTATCGGTTTTTGCCCTGCCTTTTATGAGCATTTGCAGTTGCATTAAAGGTTATTTTATAGCTCGTCGCAAAGCGGGATTGCCGTCGGCATCGCAAATTGCCGAACAAATTGTACGCATAGCATCGGTAGTGTGCTTAATAACAAAATACGGCAGTTTAGGTCTTGAATACACCTGTGCAGCAGTAATGCTCGGCGACTGTTTAGCAGAGGCGACAGCCTGCTTAATGCTTTACTTAGTGTATAAAAAAGACATTTCAAAATTAAATCCGCAAAACAACGGGCGTACAAACTACAAAATACTACCTGCCGTTTCACATATAGCATTGCCCATAACTTCGGGCAGATATTTAAACTCGCTTTTACGAACGGCAGAAAACGTGCTTGTGCCTATATGCCTTACAAACCAAGCGGCAAACGGCAACGGAATTTCACTTTTCGGTATGATTAAGGGTATGGCTTTGCCGATACTGTTTTTTCCGTCGGTGCTTTTAAATGCCCTGTCTACCCTGCTTATTCCCGAAATTTCGGAGGCGGCAGTCTGCAACCGATTAGGTGTAGTACGCAGTATAGTAAACAGAATAATTAAAATCACCGCAATAATATCAATTATATTTTCAGCCGTGTTTTTCTGTTGCGGCAATTACATAGGCAAAATTATTTACAATAATGCCGACGTCGGATTTTTATTACACGCCCTGTCACCCATAGTACCGTTTATGTATTTGGATTCGGTCTGTGACGGAATTTTAAAGGGGCTCGACCAACAAAAATTCACTTTTCGCACAAGTGTCAGCGATTCGGCTTTAAGAATTGTATTAATACTTCTGTTTTTAAAAACCTACGGCATAAACGCTTTTTTGGGAATAATGTATTTTTCTAACTTTTTTACCTGCACGCTAAACGTCAACCGCCTACTACGTGTAAGCAGATTGAAAATCAATGCTACTACGGTTTTTGTTTTACCTGTTTGTTGTGCATACACGGTCTGCTTTATAACAAATATATTACTCGAAAATACGCTTAAAATCGGTGAAATACCGTTTGTCGCCGTAATGTGTGCCGTTTGCGTACCGCTTTATTTAGTTTGCCTGTTTTTACTTAAAATAATAAACCGTGACGATATAGATTTTATAATAAAAAAGTAAAAAAGGAGGCTATATTTATGGAAGAAAAGCAAAAAA
>CAZUYL010000096.1:0-5276 GCA_964624945.1 uncultured Ruminococcus sp.
ATATTTA
The DNA here is from genome assembly GCA_964624945.1 of uncultured Ruminococcus sp. Lineage (GTDB taxonomy): Bacteria > Bacillota > Clostridia > Oscillospirales > Acutalibacteraceae > UBA737. The sequence goes on from CAZUYL010000096.1 coordinate 8, forward strand.
CCTGTAATGTAATATTTTAAAATTTTTATGAAACACTTTTTTAGGAAGTGATTTTTTTGGAAATATTAAAAATTATTACAACGGCACTTTTTTCGGTTGTGACTATGTTTATAATAGCAAAATTAATAGGCAGAAAGCAAATTTCACAACTTGAGTTTTTTGATTATATAAACGGCATTACAATAGGTTCTATTGCGGCGGAACTTGCAACAGAACTTGAAAAACCGCTAAGACCGTTTATTGCCATGACAGTTTACGGCATAATTGCGGTACTGCTTAATTTTATTACCAACAAGGTGCCCTCTGCCCGAAAAATCATAAACGGTGAACCTATTATAATTATGAACGGAGGAACCATTTACAAACAAAACCTTAAAAAAGGCAAACTTGATTTAAACGAATTTTTATGTCTTTGCAGACAGGAAGGCTATTTTAATATAAACGATATTCAAACCGCTGTTTTTGAATACAACGGTAAACTGACGGTTTTGCCAAAAGCCGCAAAACGCCCTGTAAACCCTACCGATATAAATGTTATACCGCCCATAGAAGCAATCAACACCGAAATTATTATGGACGGTAAAGTTATAACCGCAAATTTAAAACGTTTAGGACTTAGTTACGAATGGTTACAAAAAGAATTAAAATGTCAGGGGTATAAAAATACCAAGGATATTCTCCTTGGTATTTGTGGCAGTAATAATCAAGTAACGTTTTTCAAAAACTGAAAATTACTTTAATTCAATTTTGCAGGCAAACATAGTGTCGCCTAAATCGTTATCGCCCTTTACCAAAACGTTGCCGTCTGATTTTAAATAGCGAATATTGAGTGTGGTGCCGTCAAGCACTTCTTTTCGGTAATCTATTTGAAAAGTTTTTATAAGTTCCGATTCTTGCGGTTTTACGGCATCAAGTGCAAAATCCGCATATTTTATGTTATTTACATGACCGTTAATATCAAGTTCGCAAAAACTCGGAACAACTTTATACACCTGACTGTCGGACTCAAAATTATGTATCTTGCCAATTTTACCCTCAAACATTTTTTCATCGTAAAAATTATCGCTGAACGGATATAAATCTGGTACAGATAAAAACTTACGTTCGGTGCTGTGAAGCACTACCCATTCCGAACTGCCCTTTATTAAACGATTACCGTCTAAATCTTCTATGCAGTATTCACGCCTGTAATTAAGGCGATTTGGTTCAAGCGGCCAAGTTTTAATCAAAACGGTTTGATAACGTTTAGGTGCGGTAATAATTTCAAATTTTATGCGTGTAACAACCCATAAAAAATTGCGTTTTAACATTGAGTTAAAACCAACGCCCAACTGTTCGGCGTGCTGACCTGCGGCATCTTGAAACAAATCAAGCACAGCCGACGGTTTTATTTGATTGTATTTATCAAAATCGCCTGCCCTTAAAGTATATTCTTTTTGCCATATTCTGTTCATAAGTTTCATTCCTTAATCAAATCATACATATTATTATAATATCAATTTGTGAACTGACTGTTATATAATTCGTAATAAAAACCTTTTTTGTTAATAAGTTCGGTATGATTACCGTGTTCTATAATATTGCCGTCTTTCATAACTAAAATAACGTCTGAATTTTTAATTGTAGAAAGTCGGTGTGCTACAACAAAACTTGTTCTGCCTTTCATAAGGCGTTCAAAAGCGTGTTGTATGTGCATTTCGGTTTTTACATCGATAGAAGACGTTGCTTCGTCTAAAATAAGCATAGGCGGTAGACAAAGCATAATTCTTGTTATGCAAAGCAGTTGCTTTTGACCTTCCGAAAGGTTGCCTCCGTCTTCACCCAAAACGGTATCGTAACCGTTTGGTAATCTTTTTATAAAACTGTGAGCATGTGTTGATTTTGCGGCGGCTAAAATTTCTTCATCGGTGGCATTGGGGTTACCCATTGTAATATTCTCTTTAACAGTACCCGCTTTAAGCCACGTTTCTTGAAGCACCATACCGTAATTTTGACGTAAACTTTGCCTTGTAACATTTCGTATATCGGTGCCGTCAACCGTGATACTTCCGTCGGTTACATCATAAAAACGCATAAGCAAATTAATAAGTGTGGTTTTTCCGCAACCTGTAGGACCCACAAGTGCGATTTGCTGACCGCTTTTAAAATCAACCGTTATACCGTTAATAAGCGGTTTGTCGGGCGAATAAGAAAATTTAATATTATTAAATGCAACATTACCGTTAGAATGTGGCAAATCAGGTAGACCTTCGGTTGAAAGTTCGGTGGGTTGTTCTATAATTTCAAAAACACGTTCTGCCGATGCCAACGCCGATGAAAGTTCGGTAACAACGCCGGATATTTCGTTAAAAGGTTTAGCGTACTGACCTGCGTAACTAAGCAACGCCGAAAGTGCACCTACCGTAAGGGCGGTTTTGTCGGATACGACCGTCAAGGCACCTAAAAAACAAACAAGTGCATAAATAACCGAGTTAATAATACGTGTAGACGGATTTACCATTGATGAGAAAAATGTTGCTTTTAGTGAACATTTTTTCAAACGTTCATTTATATTATCAAATTTTTCGGTTGCCATATCCCCGTGGCAAAACGCCTGAACAATTTTTTGATTACCTACAGTTTCTTCTATAAAGGCGGTCTGTTCGCCGCGTGTTTCGGATTGCAGTTTAAACATATTAAAAGTACTGCTTGCAATGAATTTTGCCACAAGCAACGAAATAGGTGTTAAAACTACAACTACCAAAGAAATTTTAACATTTATATTTAACATAAGCACAACCGTGCCAAGCACCGTAATAACACCTGTAAACAACTGTGAAAAGCCCATAAGCAAGCCGTCGGCAAGGGTGTCGGTATCGGTAATAATTCTGCTTACCGTATCGCCGTAAGGGTGGGTATCAATATAAGAAAGCGGTAACTTTTGAATTTTTTTGAATGCCTTTGCACGCAAATCGTGAATAAGACTGTAACTTAAACGGTTGTTACACAAACTCATAATCCATTGGCAAACTGCGGTTATTATTATTGCCATTGCCATTTTTACGGCAATTACACCAATGGTTTTAAAATCAACATTACCAGTACCCACTATGCAGTTAATAGCATCTCCGAAAAGTATGGGTATATAAAGTGTTAAGGCAACCGTTATTGCCGCTAAAACAAGTGAAAAAACAAATACGTAAACCTGACTGCCGAGCATTTTAATCAGTTTTTTTAAAGTTCCCGATTTTTTCATTTTTTACTTACCCTCCCCGTCAAGTTGCGTTGCACATATATCGGCATAAACCGAACAGTTATTAAGCAATTCACTATGTGTGCCAACACCTACGGCAAATCCGTCATCAAACACAATTATTCGGTCACAACCCATAACCGAAGAAACCCTTTGTGAAACGGTAAAAACAGTCGGTTTGTGTGAAAGCGATGCAATCGCTTTTCTTAAAGCGGCTTCGGTTGCAAAATCAAGTGCCGAAGAACTATCGTCAAGAATAAGAATTTCAGGGTTGCCTACCAAAGCACGTGCTATGCAAAGACGTTGCTTTTGACCGCCCGAAAGATTACGTCCGTTTTGTTCTATTTCGCCGTCAAGTCCGCCTTTTGAATTTACGGTATCTAAGGCTTGTGCCACCGTTAATGATTGCATAAGTTCTAAGTCGGAGGCAGTTTTACCGCCTAAAAGTAAATTTTCACGCACGGTACCTTTAAAAAGCACCGATTTTTGCGGCACTATACCGATAATTTTGCGTAATTCTTTTTCATTGTATTTTTTAACATCGCATCCCGTAACGGCAACTGCACCTGCGGTAGCACCGTATAAATGCGGTATTAAATTTACAAAAGTAGTTTTACCCGAACCTGTAGCACCTATAATGCCTATGCGTTCGCCTTTTTTTACGGTTATATTTATATCGGTCAAAGAATTTTCTGCTGCACCCTCATATTTGAATGAAACATTTTTAAATTCAACTGCGGCATCGGGGTTAAATGTTATGTTGGCATCGGTTACGGTTTCAACAAAATTTTCGGCAGAAAGCACCGTTTCAATTCTTGAAGCGGAGGCAAGCGTTTTGTTAAGTGACATTACCATATTTGCAAGTTTTATAAGTTCAACCAAAATTTGTGACATATAGTTATAAAGTGCCACCACCGCACCTGCGGTAAGAACACCCGAATAAACACGTTTTCCGCCAACCCAAATTATAGCAATAACCGCCGTGTTTACAACAATGTACGTAAGCGGATTCATAAGTGCCGATATTTTGCCCGCTAAAATTTGATAAGCGTTTAGGGTGTCGTTTTCGTTTTCAAATTCCGATACCTCGTCGGGTTCTTTTCTGAAAGCCCTTATAACCCTAACACCTTTAAGTGATTCACGTGTTAAAAGTGAAAGTTTGTCAAGTCGTTGTTGTGCCGATTTATATATCGGAACGGTGAGTTTCATTATAAGCAGTACAATTAATGTAAGCACGGGAACCGCCGCAACAAAAATCAAAGCGGATTTTACATCAACCGTAAACGCCATAATAATTGCACCAAACACAATAAACGGCGAACGCAACAAAAGTCTTAACGTAATGTTAACGCCTGTTTGCACTTGGTTTACATCACCTGTCATTCTGGTGATTAATGTAGATGTTCCTATACTGTCAAGATTGGTATAACTTGATGCACTTATTTTTCGGTAAAGAGCCGCACGCAAATTGGCGGCAAAACCAACCGATGCCTTTGCCGCAAAATATTGTGCTGTTATGGCGGCTATAAAACCTATTATTCCCAAAGCGACCATAAGCAAGCCGTTTGTGTAGATTAATTGTTTATCACCTTTGCCGATGCCGTTATCAATAATATTCGCAACCACTAACGGAACAAATAGTTCAAATAAAGCCTCGGTCAATTTAAAAAGCGGTCCTAAAACCGCCTCTATACGATACTGTTTAATATATTTCAATAAATTCTTCATAAAATTCCGCCTAAAATTAATTTAACCCATACATTATAACATATAAATCAAGAAATGTGTACCGCAAAAATAAAAAACTTGACAAACGCAAAAAAGGGTGATAACATTATTGTATACTTTAAACCGATGATTAAGAGTAGTAACCTTAATTTGATGCTTACAGAGAGCGGTTGACGGTGTAAATACCGTAGCGGATGTTTTGGTGAATGGGCTTATGAGGGCGGCCGAAAGCGTTTATACGCGAGTAGCAGCCGACGGGTGCACCCGTTATAGTGTGGCGTATATGTCGGTATACGGTTAAGCGGATGT
>CAZUYL010000097.1:0-5252 GCA_964624945.1 uncultured Ruminococcus sp.
TATATATATATTGTGCACAAAGCACAAATTTAATATTGAAATTGTGATTATAAAGTGGTAAAATTTTTATAGTCGAAAATATACACAAAAATCGCTTTGCCGTAAGCGGTTTTCGGCTTTAAAAATTTTTGAGGAGGTAGTTTATGAAAATCAAAAAACTATTAACTGTGGTATTGGCAATAATTGCTGTATTTGCAATTACGTTGTCGGTATCGGCTGAAGGTTCAAGCAACGGTTGGTATCAAAAACCCAACGGTGATTGGGCTTACAGTGTTGACGGTGTCGATTATGAAAAAGGCATCAAAGAAATTGACGGTGCATATTATTTGTTTGAAAACGGCACATGTTGGCAAAACAAAATTGGCTATTACTACAATTCCGAAGACGGATGCTATTATCGATATAAAGCAGACGCCAGCGGCAAACTTGCACAAAATCAATGGGTGTTGCAAGACAGTTGGTATTATTTCGGTGAAGATTGCCATGCCGTGTTGGGCTGGCAAAAAATCGGCGACGAGTGGTACTATTTTAACCGTTATGAAGACGGTGCTATGACGGTTAACCGTGCTCTTGTTGATGATACAGGCACAGCATACGCATTTGATGTCAACGGCAACTATGCGGTTATAGGTAATAACGGTTGGCAAACCGCTTTTGGTAATTGGTACTATTTAGAAAACGGCGAGGCTGTAAACGGTATAAAATGGATTGACGGCAAAGCATATTATTTCTCTAACGGTTATATGCATAAAAATACGTATATTGGCACCGGCGACGGTAATTATCGCATCAAAGCAGACGGCACTCTCGCTTGCAATGAATGGGAATACCGTTCAGGTTCACGCTACTATTACGGTGCCGACTGTAAAAGAGTAACGGGTCTTGTTACAATAGGCGGACAACTTTATTACTTTAATAATAACGGTTGGCTTCAAACCAATATGGTTTGTGAAGTAGACGGCAGATATTTAGTTATTGACGAAAACGGTGTCTGCACCGAGGGTAGCAACAACTCTTGGCTATATGCAAACGGTGATTGGTACTATGTAAAAGACGGCAGTTTTGTAAGTAATGAAATTTGCAATATAGACGGCGTTGATTATGCATTTACACGCTACACCTTGATAAAGGTTCAAAAAGTTTTCAATGATCGCCTTGTTTCAGAAAAAGGCGAAGTTGTTACAACAACAGGTTGGTATATTGTAGGTAACGATTACGTTTATGTAGATGAAGATGCTACTTTGCATTACGGTTGGTTGCAAGACGGCAGTTATTGGTATTATATGACTCCGTATATGAATCGTGCTACAAACTTTGTTTCTGAAAATGACGAATTGTGTTATGCCAATACCGACGGTACAGCATACGTTATTACAGGTGACGGCTGGCACGATACATTGTACGGATATCACTACATTAAAGACGGTAAAGTTTTAAATAATGAATGGCTTTTTGACGGCGGTTATTGGTATTATATGAGTCCGAATGTAACCCGTAACGGTGTTTACTTAATAGATGACGATTGGTATTATTTTGACAATAACGGTCATATGTTAAGCGGAATGTGGGTTACCACCGAGTACGGCGATACATTATTTGCAAAAGGCGACGGTAAACTCGCTTATAATGAATGGATTTCTGACAGCGGTAATTGGTATTATTTTAACGGCACAGAAATGCTCAAAAGCATCACCAGAACAATAGACGGTGTACCCTACTACATAAATGCAAACGGCGTTGCACACCAAGCGACAAACGGCTGGAATTATTTTGACGGTAACTGGTATTATGTAAATAATAATTACATTATGAATGACGGCTCTATCACTATTGACGGTTCCGACTATTACTTTAGAAACGGTGTAATGCAAACCAATTCTTTAGGTGGTTATTATTACGGTGCCGATGGTAGAAAAGTTACAGGTTGGGTAATGTATGAAGGCACTTGGTACTATGCCGACCCTGAAAATTCCGGTTATATATATCGTAACGGTATTAAAACAATAGACGGCGTTGAATACTACTTTGATGACTATGACGGCAAACTTGTTACAAACGGTGTTGCGGTATACGGTGATGAGATTATCTCTACCAACGCTAACGGTGTTGTTGTAAGCAAAACCCCAATCGGTGACGGTTGGTGTTACGAAACTGCAAACGGTAAAGGTACCCTTAAACTTATTAAAGACGGTGTCGAATATACCGGTTGGTACGGTGATTATTACCTTGACTACAACGGTATGGTAGCAGACAGTGTTGTTTATTTCAACAACAGTTATTATTATGTTGACGCTAACGGACTTTGTGCCTACAACCGTTGGATAAATTTAGGCTACGACTGGTGGTATTATGCCAAAGCCGACGGCACACTTGCTTTTGATGAATGGATTTTCGATGGTAGTAATTACTATTATTTTGTCGACCATTATATGGTAACAGGTTGTGCGTATATCGAAAACGACGGTTTGAATATGTTTGGCGAAAACGGTGTATGGCTCGGCAAGGCAACGTCAAGCGTTGACGGTTGGGTTTATCAAGACGGCAACTGGTATTATTATGTGTTGGGTGAACGCCTAAGGGGTAGAGCCTACATAGACGGTTCTTGGTATCTATTCGATTATAATGATGGTAAAATGTGCACAAACGATTTTTACGGCGAGTACTATTACGGTGGAAACGGCGTTAGAGCAAATTACAGAGGCTGGGTAGTAATAAACGGTAACTGGTGCTACTTTAACGATGATTACACCTGTACTTACGGCTGGTTTAAAGACGGCGGAAATTGGTATTATCAAGGCAGTTTAGAAATCGGCGATGATTATACAACAGGCATTCTTACAGGATATCACCTAATAGTAGACGAAATCTATTATTTTGACGCAAACGGTGTATGTTGCTATAAGCAAACTGCGGACGGCTGGGTTTATGCTGACGGCGAGTACTTCTACATTTCAAACGGAAAATTGATTGTACATGAAGGATATGTTGCAATAGGCGGTTCGTACTATGCATTTGGATATTCAGGTCAAATGCTCAAAAACAACGCTTACAACGGTAGACTTTACGGTTCTGACGGTGCTATGATAACAACTGACGGCTGGCATTATTTAGACGGCGAATGGTACTATGTAACAGGTGGTTACGCTGCAACAGGTGTTCACATTATCGACGGCGTTCAGTACTATTTTGATTCTAACGGTCAGTTGGCTTAACCGCTAACAAAAAATGTTGCTGTTAGTATTTAATACGGCAATTAAAAATTAAAAACTACCCGAAAAAGAGTTTTTTACATTCTCTTTTTCGGGTAGTAATTTTTATAGCGATATTATTTTTATAATTATAAATTTTTGTAAAACTCAACTGCTAAGCGGTCGCAACGCTCATTTTCGGGGTGGCCTGCGTGACCTTTAACCCATGTAAATTCGACAGTATGAATTTTTAAAAGGTTTAAAAGTTGCTCCCAAAGGTCAGGGTTGAGGGCAGGTTTTTTGTCGGCTTTACGCCAACCGTTTTTTTGCCACGACATTGCCCAACCTTTGTTTATGCCGTCACATACGTATTTTGAATCGGTGGTAAGGGTTACACGGCAGGGTTCTTTTAAACTTTCAAGCGATTTGATAACCGCGGTTAGTTCCATTCGGTTGTTGGTGGTGTTGCGTTCACCACCCGAAAGTTCTTTTGTGCGGCCGTTGTATCTAAGCACGGCACCCCAACCGCCGGGGCCGGGATTACCCGAACAGGCACCGTCGGTAAAAATTTCAACGTGTTTTTGCATTTTTGCACCTTAATACTTTCTAAAACTGCCCACAACTTTGCCAAGCACCATGGGGTTTTCGGGGTAGATGGGTGAAAAAGCGGGGTTTTCGGGCATAAATATTACCTGTGAACCGTCAATTTTTAAGCGTTTTACGGTGGCGGAGTCACCGTCCATACCAATTATAATGTCACCGCTTTTGCAGGGAGCGTTTTTGTCGGCGATTACAATGTCGCCGTCTAAAATGCCTGCATCACGCATACTAAGACCTACAACTTTAAGTGCAAACAAACCTTCGGCATCTTTAGTGGGGTAGGGTATATAATCTTCAATTTGTTCAACAGCCAAAATCGGTTGACCTGCGGTAACTCTGCCAACAAGCGGCACCATAGCGGCATCAAAATCGTTTTCAAGGCGTATAGCACGTGAATATTTTGCATCACGCACAATGTAGCCGTTTTCTTCTAAAACGTTTAAAATGCAATGCACGGTAGAGGTTGATTTTATGCCTGTGGCGGTGCATATTTCACGCACCGTAGGCGGAATACCGTTTTTCATTTTTTTAACAAGAAAATTGTAAACAGCCTCTTGCTTGGCTGTAAGTGGGGTTTTATTCATAAAAGCACCTACCGAACATTTATTCGTTTTGATTATACCATGTGCGAGGTGTCTTTTCAAGATTTAGTTCTGTTTTTTAAAAAATATTTCTTTTACGGCAAGAAATATAAGAAACGCACCAAACATTTTAGACGTTAAGTTTCCGCCTAAAATATCGGTTAAAAAATATCCGCCAACGGCACCTAAAGTACCGCCCACCGCAAAGGGCAGAACGGTTTTCCACCTGATTTGTTTTTTAGCGTTGTAAATTATTAACGCCGCTGCGGCTATGGGTATAAAAAATAAAAGATTAATGCCCTGTGCACATAACTGTTCGGTTTGTTTAAATACAGTTAAATAAATTATAAGCACGGCACCGCCGCCCAGCCCCATACCGCCTATTATTCCCGAAAAAAGCCCTGCTAAAAGGGCGGAGATATTCATCTTAAAAGCAGGCGTATACCTGCATACAACATAAAAAAGGCAAATACTTTTTGCAGTAATTTATTTGAAAATTTTTTAAGCAAAACCGTGCCTATAACCGAGCCTAAAATCCCCGTGGGTACAAATAAAAGTCCGGCGGTAATTTTTACATAACCCTTTGTAATGTAAAAAACGGCACTTACCACCGTTATTGGCAAAATTACCGCAACGGCATTTGCATGTGCGGTTTTTTGGTCAAGGCCCGAATTTTTAAGCAGAGGCACTGCCAACATTCCGCCGCCTGCACCGAATATGCCGTTTACAATGCCTATTGCTATGCCTGAAAGTATAGGATTTTTCAAGAATTTTTTACTGTTCATATATTAAAATCACCGTAATTATTTTTACCGTCTGTGCATAAAAAATGCTATTGTAATATATAAAAAATAATGGTATAATACAATAGTATATATAGCTG
>CAZUYL010000098.1:0-5102 GCA_964624945.1 uncultured Ruminococcus sp.
GGTGAACCAAGTAGAGCCTACAAAAAAAGAGTAAAGATTTAAAAAAGTAGAGCATATTTGGAAGAAATCCGTTAAAATGGAATTGAAACAAGAAACCATGAACGGAGAACCAAATATGCTCTATAATCCATTTTACCGAAAAACTCATAGGATTGCAAAGGTTAAAAGTAACAAATATCGAAAATGAAGAAAAAACTACTATAATTTATGCCGAAATGGAAAGGAAAGAACATAATTGTATCTGTTGCGGTACCGCAACAGATACAATACACGATTACAGGACACAAAGGATAAAAGATATTTCCCGAACGATACAAACCGTATCTTACATATGTTTTCACAGCAAAAATCCAATAAAACAGAAGCGACTGCCAAGTAGCAATCGCTTCCTTCTTAAAATATTCTGTTTTAACTCTACCCCAACTATTGACATAGAGCCGAATTAAAGGCTATCTACCTAAAATTGCGGTAGATAGCCTTTTAAAAATGCACGTTATATTAAAATTTAAAGTTTATTTAAAAAACAGCGGTAGTTTTTCAAGATAGATAATGTCGTCGCGGTCGGCGGCATCGCCTTCGGCTAAAAACGAACAAGAGGCTGCCTCGATAGCACCTGCACGTTTTACAAGTTCACGCACAGCAGCCAAAGACTTACCCGTGCTTATTACGTCATCAATAATAAGAACACGTTTACCTTTTATTTGATTAACCTCGCTTTCGCCGAGATACAAATGCTGTTCTTTTTGGGTTGTGATTGAGGTTACGGCAACATCGAGCGGATTACGCATATAAACCTTAACGCCCTTACGTGCTATTACATAAGGTTTGCCGCTTTGTCTTGCCATTTCATAAGCCATAGGAATACTTTTGGCTTCGGGTGTTAGTATAACATCAAAATCAGGAACTCGGTTTAAAAGTTCTTTACAACCTGCTATTGTAAGTTCAACATCACCAAATATGATAAAAGCCGCAATGTCGAGTTTATCGCTTACAGGAAATTTTTCGAGTTTACGTTCAAGACCTGCTATTTTCATAGTGTAATATTCAGACATAACTATTTCTCCCGACAAAATTTATTTTTTAATTTTTATACTCAATCAACCCGGTGGCCATTGCAAATAACGACGTGCCAACAAATGAAAATGCATATGACCTACCGTTTGACCGCCGTCTTTACCGCAGTTGTTTACCACTCTAAAGCCGTCGGCAAGATTTTCTTTTTCGGCAATTTTAGCAACTGCTTCAAAAATTTTTGCCACATAAAAACTGTTTTCGGCGGTGATTTCAGCCGCTGAAACAATATGCTTTTTAGGAACAATTACCGCATGAAAAGGTGCTTGGGGTTCAATATCGGCAAAAGCATAAACGTTTTCATCTTCATAAATTTTTGTGCTTGGAACTTCGCCTGCAATTATTTTACAAAACAAACAGTCTGACATTATTTAATCATTCCTTCTACAATAGAATTTACAGCAGCAAGGGCATCGTCGACTTTTGAAACATCTTTACCGCCTGCCATTGCACTGTCGGGCTTACCGCCACCGTTACCGCCTGCTATTTGTGCTACAGCACGAACAATATTACCCGAATGTACGCCATTGGCTACTGCTGTTTTGCCTGCACCTGCACAGAAAGTAAGTTTTTCACCGTTTATTGATGCCAAAACTGCAACTGCATTATCGTTTTCGGCTTTTACGGTGTCAATCATTTTGCGGAGTTCATCAGCAGATGTACCGTTAAACTTGGCAACGGCAACCTTTATACCGCCGATATTAGCAGCATTTGATAAAATATCGTTTAATTTGCCCGATGCAAGTTTTGCCTCTAATGATTCTATTTTTTTAGCATCATCTTTAATTTGTTTTACATTTGCATTAGCTTTAGCAGGCACATCTTCGATATTACCTGCTTTAAGCACCGATGCGGTATCTGTAAGCAAATCTTTGTAATGATTTATAAGATTTAACACACCAAAACCTGTGTATGCTTCAATTCGGCGTGTGCCTGCGGCAATACCGCTTTCCGAAGCGATTTTGAAAAGACCGATTTTGCCTGTGTTATCCACGTGTGTGCCGCCACAAAGTTCGGTTGAAAAATCGTCTGCTTTTACAACACGAACTACATCACCGTATTTTTCACCGAAAAGTGCCATGGCACCCATTGCCTTTGCTTCATCAATAGGCATTTCACGATTCTCAATTGCGATGTCGCTTAAAATAACACCGTTTACAAGATTTTCAACCTGTTGCAATTCATCTAAAGTAAGAGCAGAAAAATGTGTAAAGTCAAAACGAACGGCTTTTTCGTTAACAAGTTGACCGGCCTGTTCAACGTGTGTGCCAAGAACTTTACGCAATGCCGCTTGCAAAAGGTGTGCTGCTGTGTGGTTACGGCGAATAGCGTCACGGCGTTCGACATCAATAGTAACTGTTACTTTCTCGCCAACAGACAATGTACCGCCTACAACCGATACTTGATGTGTAAACACACCGCCCGTTGTCTTTTTAGTGTCTTCAACAAAGAATACGTTATCGGTGTTTGTAATACAGATTGTACCCTTGTCACCAACCTGACCGCCACTTTCGGCATAGCAAACTGTTTTGTCAAGAACAACAATCGCTTTGCTGTTTTGCGGTGCAGATGAACAATGTTCACCGTCAACCACAATGTCAAGAACAGTTGCTTCACATTCATTTTGTGTATAACCCAAAAATTCGGTAGCATTAATATTGTCAAAGTTAATTCCGTCACTGCTCCAACTTTCACCGTCGGCGGCTTTACGTGCAGTACGAGCCTTTTCGCGTTGTTGTTGCATAAGTGAATTAAAGCCGTCTTCATCAACGGTCATACCCTTTTCGGCTAAAATATCACGTGTTAAGTCAAGCGGAAAACCGTATGTATCATAAAGGCGGAAAGCATCTTCACCAGAAAGCATACCGCCGTTTGCGGTAAGTGAATTAAGAATACCGAGACCTTGATCGATAGTTTTTGCAAAACTTGCCTCTTCATTGGCAATAACTTTTTTGATAAGTTCCTGTTTTTCAACAAGTTCGGGATAACCCGATGCGTTTTCTTTAATAACCGCCTCAACCATTTCAACCAAAAATGCACGGTTTATGCCTATAAGTCTGCCGTGTCTTGCAGCACGGCGAATAAGACGGCGAAGCACATAACCCCTACCTTCATTTGAAGGTATAATGCCGTCACTTATCATAAAAGTAGATGCACGTGCGTGGTCGGTTATAGCACGTATAGAAATATCGGTTTTGTGGTCAGCACCGTATTTTTTGTCCGAAATTTCACAAACTTTATCTAAAATGTTGCGTATGGTGTCAACCTCAAACATATTGTCAACGCTCTGCATAACGCAAGCCAAACGCTCAAGACCCATACCTGTGTCAATGTTTTTGTGTTGAAGTTCGGTATAAGTGCCGTCACCCATATTGTTAAACTGTGAAAATACATTGTTCCAGATTTCCATATATCTGTCACATTCGCAACCGGGTTTACAATCAGGGCTGCCACAACCGTATTTTTCACCGCGGTCAAAATATATTTCACTGCAAGGACCGCAAGGACCTGTGCCGTGTTCCCAGAAATTGTCGGCTTTGCCGAGTTTTACTATATGCTCTTCGGGTACGCCGATAACATCACGCCAAATGGCATATGCCTCATCGTCCTCTTCATAAACAGAGGGCCAAAGCAAATTTTCGGGTATTTCAAGTTCTTTGGTTAAAAATTCCCAAGCCCACGGAATAGCCTCATTTTTAAAATAATCACCAAAAGAGAAATTGCCGAGCATTTCAAAATAAGTGCCGTGACGTGCGGTAATGCCTACACGTTCAAGGTCGGGCGTACGAATACATTTTTGGCAGGTTGTAACACGGCTACGCGGCGGAGTTACCTCACCTGTAAAATATTTTTTCATAGGTGCCATACCTGAATTTATAAGCAATAATGACTTATCATTATTAGGCACCAAAGAAAAACTGCCCAAACGCAAATGACCTTTTGATTCAAAAAAAGATAAATATCTTTCACGAAGTTCGTTAAGTGACATCCATTTCATAATAAAAACATCCTTATTTTAAGAATAAACATACTCTAACATTATATACCGATGTCAAAAATTTGTCAACAAAACTATGGGTTATTATAGCCTATATTTTTTAAATGATGACTTTTTTCAACTTTTATGCTAATATATAATTATAAATTAACCTTGAGGTGCATTATGTTTTTAGATACAGTTGAAACAATTAAAGATGGTTTAGGTTTTAAAATATTTGGAAAAACGCATCTGCTTTGGCTTGCGGCATTTGTGATTACAGCCGTTACTGTATGTGTTATATACCGCAAATTATCGCCTAAAAAACGCAATATTATGCGAATTAGCGTAGCAACGCTTATAATAGCCGACGAACTTTTTAAGGTGATTTGCCTTTTAATAGGTAACCGATACAACGCAGGTTATATACCGCTGCACCTTTGCAGTATAAACATATTTTTGATTGCTTTTCATATATTTAAAAGGTCTAAAACTGTTGAAAACTTTTTATATATTTTTTGCATACCTGCGGCAATTATTGCCCTGCTTACGCCCTCTTGGACTGCTCTGCCACCAGCAAATTTTATGCATATACACAGTTTTACGGTGCATATTCTGTTGTGCGTTTATCCGCTTATGTTAACGGTGGGTGGCGATATAAAACCCGATTTTAAAGCCGTGCCTAAATGCCTGATTTTGTTGCTTTGTATGGCGGTTTTAAATTTAGGTGTTAATTTTTTATGCGACACAAACTTTATGTTTTTAATGCGTACCGACGGCATCGCTTTTCTTGAAATTTTTAAAACCACACTCGGCAGTCACCTGTGGGCTTTCCCGATTTTGCTACCCATAGTGATTTTTATAATGCTGCTACCGATATATATTTTAAATGCAACTAAAAATAAAAATAAAATTTGATGGGTTTATATTGTTGGTTTTCAGTAGTGATATATTAATTTAGCATTAAAACAGCATATAAAAAATTTAGATGAAAAAGCAGGCGATTCAAACTAAATGTTAGAATTGCCTGCTTAATTTTTTAGTAAATATATTC
>CAZUYL010000099.1:0-5021 GCA_964624945.1 uncultured Ruminococcus sp.
TTTTATATCTTCGGGATTTTCGCTATCGCGGAAAGACGTTTTCAGTTGTGTTGCAATTTCGGTTAAAGTGTCTTTACGGTTAGATAATTTTTCAAAGATTTCTTCTTTTTCGGAATTTATTTTGTCAAAATCAATATTATCAAAATCAAAACCGTTTTGTATTTCTGCAAGTTTTTGTTCTGCAACATCGTAATCAATATTATTTAAAAATTGACTTTGGGTTTTTAATTTTAGTTTGAGTGTCTTTTGCTGCTCGGTTTTTTCTTTTAGTTTTTTCAATAAATCTTCAGCAGAGTCTATGTTTTGTATATTGTCAAACATAGCAAGTGCCGAAAGCACTTCCGAAAGGGTTGTATTTTTTTTGCTTTCTTCGGCTTGCAATAACTCGGTTTTTTGATTTAGGTCGGTAATATATTTGTTTTTAATGGTTTCGTCTGCATTTAAATTTGCGTTAAGCAGATTAATTTCAGCCGTTACGGTATTGATTTGTTCGCAAACAGCGTTTATATCTGTTTTTATTGTGTCTTTTTGGACATTTAAATTTGTGAGTTTGCTTTGCAGAGAAACCACTGTAGATTTTGCTTTGAGTTTTGTTGCAAAAGACAATACCAAAAGTAAAACCGCCGGTATTAAAAGTGTTAAAGATATAACATTGTGGGTTACAACAAAAGCAACTATGCCGCTTGCCAAAAGCAGTAATGCGGCAATCAACAACACTATAAATGATGTCGATTTTTTACCCGCTGAGCCGTTTAACACATCTTGGATGTTTTGTATTTCGCTATCGTTTTGGTTTTCTTGAAATTCAAGATTTTCTTTTTTAGCCTGTAAATCTTTTTGTTTAACAGATAAATTGTTTATGCTGTTTTGTATTTCTTGACGAGAAGAATCATTTTGCATTTCAACACATTTTTTTGCGGTTGAAACATCTTCTTCAAGTTGGTTGCAACGGCTTAAATGCATTTTGTATTTTTGAATTCCGAATTCTATTTTTTGTGTAAAATTTTCATTGATTAAAGTGCCGTCTGAAAGGGTGAGGGAAAGGTTTAGTTCGTCAAGTTCTTGCTTTGTGTTTAAAAATTCTTTAAGTTGTTCACGGTTTTCAAAATCGTGCTTGCGGTCGGTAATAGAATTTAATTCGATATATTTTTTATACAAAATTTCATATTCGGCACGTAAACTTTCGGCTTTTTTATGAAGTTCTGCTTTGTTTTTTGCGTCGCTGTCGGCTTTGTTTAATCTTTCATTAAGCAAATCGAGTTTATGTAAATCTTCGTTATAAGAACCGCTTTTGCCGTTTTTTGATATTAATTTTGTGCGTGCATCTAATAAATTTTTTTCGATTTTTTTATAAGAAACGTCTTCATCGCCCGTAACAGCAACATTTGAAAGTTTGCCGTTAATTTCGCCTGCGGCATTTTCGTCTTTTATAAAATCACCGTTGCCGATAAATAAACTGTGCTCAAACGCAGATGCCGACATACCAAAAACCTGAACGCCTATATTTTCACTTGTTGTAACCGATTTTCCGCTGTCTAAATCGGTAAGAACTATGCGGTCAGTGGCATCGGATTTTCTGAATTCACGCTCAAGGCAATAACGTTTGTTATTATTTTCAAAATATATGCGTCCCCCCATTTGAGAATTATCCCACGGGGTGTATTTTTGGCGTATACTGTCGTTTAAGTTTTTTGAATTTCTGCCTGTGCCGTAAAACAATGATTTAACAAAGGCAAAGACCGTGCTTTTTCCGTCTTCGTTGTTGCCGTATATGACGTTTAACCCGTCAGAAAATTCAACCGTAAAATCTTTTAGTTTTCCGAAAGCGGATATGTAAATTTTGTTAATCTTCATAATATGTTACCTCTGAATTAAATGCCTTTATGCCTAAATTAAGTGCGTAGATTAAATTATCTTTTTCTTGGTCGGCGGCATTTTCAATTTTGTTAAGCATGTTTTTAACAAATATACCTTTTAAAGTGGGCTCTTTTGCAATTAAATTAAAATCAATTTTAATCTGGGTTTTATCCTTAATTTTTGCAAAATATAAATTTTCAAGCAGTCTGCCGTTGATTTCGGGTATTGAAAAATCGGCGTTTTCTTCTACAAAACCTGTCAGTATAATTTTGTATAGGTTTTCAAATGGATTATTAGGGTATTTTTGCTCTATAATACCCATTATTTTTGAATAAACATCGGCTGATGTGAAACAGTCGCTTACATCAACATTTTCACAGATATGCATTCTTTTTGCAACAGGCACAAAATTAAGTTGGCAGTCATTTTTTGAAATTGTGCCCAAATATATGCCCTTTTCACCCAATTCATCAAAGCCTTGACCTTCAGGGCAACCGCAGTATGCAAAATATGTATTGTTGATTTTTTGCACTTCGGTGCGTTTGTGTATATGACCTAATGCAATATAATCCATACCGCTATCAGCAATAAAGTTGTTTGTTACCGAATTGTAATCCGAGTGTAAATCGCTTTTTAATTCGCCGTGCAAACACATAATATTAATAAAACTGTCGTCGGGTTTTATTGAAAAATTTGCTTCGCCTTTTAAATAAACCTCTTTAAAAGAGCGACCGTATATACGTGTGTTTAAATCTTTAAATTCAACACAGCAATCTTTGGTGTCAAGCACGTGAACATTTTTAGGTATTGTATGTTTTTTAAACGGAGAATCGCTGTTAAGCGGATCGTGGTTGCCTGCGGCATATATAATATTGATTTCGGGAATTTTTGAAAAACTTTCAAATACCGAATCAATGAAATTTTTTTCAATGTTATTTGAAGTGAATAAATCGCCCGATATAAGTAAAAAGTCAACATTGTTTTCTTTTGCGGTTGATATTATTTTTTCAAAAGTTAAAAGTGTTTCGGCGGCTCTGCTTTCAGCGGTAACTCCGATTGAATTTTCATAAAAGCCTAAATGAATATCGGCACAATGTAAAATTTTAATTGAATTCATAGTCCTAATCCTTTATTGTTTTTGTTTAAAACATTATACCATATTTTTAGGCTGTAATAAAGCATAATTTTGCTTAAATCAAATTAAATGGAATGTCCATTGCTAAAATTAATAATTTAATCCTTGACTTTGTTTTGTGTCGGGGTTAAAATTGTTTTCGGCGGTGATTTAATTGAAATTTTTAACCTTTAAAATTAACCGACCGTTTATTGTAAAAACAGTATGTATATTTTTATTTGTGATTTACACATTTTTAATTGTTGATTTTACGCTTATAAATAACAGTTTTGGCAGAAACATTACAAATATTTTCTCAGCCGAAACGTCACAGATAAATGAATATGTTTCTCAAAAGATAAATTTAATTCCTTTTGCCACAATAAAACTTTTTGTTAATGCTTACAAAACCGAAGCACTTGAACCGCATATAGTTTTTGAAAATATTTTAGGCAATCTGGTTGCCTTTATGCCGTTTGCGTTTTTAATTCCTATTATTTTTTCAAAAATAAATTCGGCAATAAAATTTTCAATTATAATATCGGTATCGGTTATTATAATAGAACTTTTACAGTTGCTGTTTTTAACAGGCTCTGCCGATGTTGACGATTTCATTTTAAATGTCGGCGGTGCAATGCTGTTTTATTTTTGTTTAAAACTTAAACCCGTAGATCGTTTTATAAATAAAATTTTGTTCGGTGATGTTGATGAAATTAAGGGCTAATGCAAAAATTAATTTAACACTTGATGTATTAGGCAAAAGGGAAGACGGTTATCATTTAATAGATTCTGTTTTTCAGTCGGTTTCTTTATGCGATTTTGTTGTAGCCGAAAAAAGTGATGTTATTTCGGTTAAATGTTCTGACAATACTTTGTGTGATAAAAATAACATTGCCTATATTGCGGCTGAAAAATTTTTCGGTTATGCAGGTATTAACGGCGGTGTTGATGTAACAATCGAAAAACACATACCCTTGGCTTCGGGTATGGGGGGCGGCAGTGCCGATGCCGCTGCGGTAATTACGGCACTTAATAAGATTTATAAAACCAACTTTACCGAAAGTCAACTTTGTGATATTGCCTTATCGGTAGGGGCAGATGTTCCTTTTTGTATACGTGGCGGAACCGCACGTGTAGGCGGCATAGGTGAAAAGTTAAATCAAATATCACCTATGCCTGAATGTTATATTTTGCTTATAAAGTCGGGTAAAAAGAATTCAACTGCCGATATGTACAAAAAAATTGATTTGCTAAGCCAAAATTCTTTTTATACCGATAATTTAGCCGATGCACTTTTAAATCAAAACTTTAATTTGCTTTGCAAAAACATTTCAAACGCTTTTATGCCGCTTTACAGCATAGATACACTTTTATACGATATAAAATCAACTAAGCCGGCGGCTGTGTCTTTATCGGGTAGCGGACCTACCGTTTTTGCAATTTATAAGGGTTGTGACGAGGCAAATTGTGCTTTGAATATTTTAAAAGATTATAATCCCATTCTTACAACGCCTGCAAATAAAGGCGTAATTTTTGAATAATAAAAATATTTCTGTCAATATTTAGTTTAGAAAATTGACAGGAGCATTTTTATGAAAACAAAAAGGAATATTGAAATTGCCGTATTATTCGGTTTGATTTGTGCCGTTGTTTTAAGTTTTGCAAGATTTGAATTACGTTGCGATGATTTGCGTGACAACCTATTGCGTTTGCACATAATAGCAAATTCCGACAGCACCGATGACCAAAACATTAAACTTGCCGTGCGTGATGCAATACTTGAAAGTTCGGTTGATATTTTTAAAGATTGCAGCAGCGTAGACGATGCAATAGAGGTTGCAAAAAGCCAAGTGCAAGTTTTTAACGGCATTGCAAATAACGTTTTACGTAATGCCGATTTTAATTACGAGGCAAACACTACCGTTGAAGAACAATATTTTAATACCCGTACTTACGATGATTTCACCCTGCCTGCAGGTAATTACAATTCACTTGTTATAAATTTAGGTGACTCGCAGGGCAAAAATTGGTGGTGCGTTGTTTTTCCGTG
>CAZUYL010000100.1:0-4933 GCA_964624945.1 uncultured Ruminococcus sp.
ATTATATATTAATAATTAATTCACTTTCATATAATACAATCAAATACGGAGGGTTGTAATTTTGGGCAAAATAGTTTCAGTAGTTAATCAAAAAGGCGGCGTAGGTAAAACAACCACCGCTGTAAATTTAGTTGCAGGCATTGGTCTTGCAGGCAAAAAGGTGCTTCTTGTGGATGCCGATCCGCAAGGTAACTCAACAAGCGGTTACGGTATAAGCAAAAAAGCCGGCGGTGCCACAACCTATGAGCTGCTTATCGGCAAAGCAAAAGTTGCCGATGCAATAATTAAAACAAAATTCAAAAACGTAGACGTTGTTCCCGCCTCTATGGATTTAGCCGCCGCCGAAGTTGATTTAATAGAAACCGAACACCGTGAATCCGCATTAAAAAACGCCTTGGCGTTGGTGCGTGAACAGTACGATTACATATTTATCGACTGCCCGCCGTCTTTAGGGCTTATAACAATCAATGCTTTAAACGCAGGCGACACGGTTTTGGTACCTATTCAATGTGAATACTTTGCTCTTGAAGGTCTTTCGCAACTTATGGCATCTGTACGTCAGGTAAAAAGGCTTTATAACCCCACACTTGAAATAGAGGGAATAGTGCTTACTATGTTTGACGGAAGACTTAACCTTACACAGCAGGTTGTAGGTGAAATTAAAAAGTTTTTTGCAAACAAACTTTACAAAACCGCTATACCGCGTGCTGTTCGTTTGTCGGAAGCACCGAGTTACGGTTGCCCGATACAGTATTACGACAAACGCTCAAAGGGTTGCTTAGCGTATAACGACCTTGCTAAAGAATTTTTAAAACGAAACAGGAGGGTATAATCAATGGCAGCAAAAAAAGGCGGTTTAGGCAGGGGACTTGAAGCCCTGTTTAACGAAAACTCAACCGAAGACAGCGGCGTTGTAACATTACGTCTTTCAGAAATAGAACCCAACCGCAGTCAACCCAGAACAAATTTTGATGAAGATGCTTTGTCGGAACTTGCCGACAGCATTGCAAAACACGGTCTTATTCAACCCATTATAGTAAGACCTACTTCAAGCGGTGCATACCAAATTGTTGCAGGCGAACGCCGTTGGCGTGCTTGCCGTATGGCAGGTCTTGACGAAGCACCCGTTGTTATTAAAGAACTTGATGACCGCAGTTATTATGAAATTGCACTTATCGAAAATTTGCAACGTGAAGATTTGAATGCGGTTGAAGAGGCACAGGGTTATAAAACGCTTATTGAAAATTACGGTCTTACACAAGAACAGGTTGCCGAAAGTGTTGGCAAGTCGCGTAGTGCTGTTACAAATGCATTAAGGCTTTTAAATCTTTCCGAAGAAGCCCTAAAATCGCTCGAAAACGGCGAAATCACCGCAGGTCATGCAAGGGCAATTTTATCGGCTGCAAATAATGAAATGAGTTCGCAAATGTTAATTGCAGCAAAATGCGGTGCGTCTGTGCGTGAACTTGAAAATATGGCAAAGGCAAAGCCGAAAACCGACTCCGCCGAAAAAACATCTAAACCGAAAAACAATTTTTACAGCGAAGTTGCACTTTCACTTAAAAATGAACTCGGCAGAAAAGTAGACATAAAATCAAAAGGCAAGGGCAAAGGCACAATCACCGTAGAATTTTACAGTGATGACGAACTTGCCGAATTTGCAAAAAAATTAGCAGGCGAATAAAACGCCCGATTTAAAAAGGATACCTAAATGACCAAACGACACAGAAACCGAATTGCCAACAGGCATTTTCGCCGTAGGCCGCCCCCAACAACAGTTTTAATTTTTAAAAATTAAAATAAAAGGGGAATATTTATGTGGTTTATATTATCACTTATAACAATCGTCTTTTGGGGCGGAAGCGACCTTTTTTCAAAAATAGGTTCTAAGCCTGAAGACAAATACAGCCATTGGAAAATTGTAACAGCCGTGGGGCTTGTAATGGGTATTCACGCTACGGTTGAAATTTTAACAGGCACAAAATTTAATCCGTCGGATTTTATAAACTATTTACCTGCAACGGTGCTTTATATATCTTCAATGATACTCGGATATATCGGCTTGCGTTACATAATGCTTTCGGTGTCGTCGCCCATATGCAATTCTTCGGGTGCGGTTGCCTGCATATTGTGTCTTGTGTTTTTAAAACAAATGCCCGACACATTCAGTTGGGTGGGCATTGCACTTGTTTGCATTGGCGTTGTAGGTTTGGCTTTTGTTGAAAAACAAAACGATGATGAAGCGGCAGCTTTGTCACAACTTGACGAAAACAAAAAATACAAAAACAGTTTTATTGCTATTTTCTTCCCGATTTTTTACTGTCTGCTTGACGGACTCGGCACCTTTGCCGATGCTCTGCTTTTAGACAGCGGAAAACTTAACGAAGACTCCGCGAACATTGCATACGAGTATACATTCTTGTTTATGGGTATTATTGCGGCAATATATGTTTTTGGCATAAAGAAAGAGAAACTGAATTTTAAATACGAAAGCCCTAAACTTGCAGGTGCAGTTTGTGAAACTGCAGGCCAATTCGCCTACATCTATGCTATAGGCGACAACCCAACCGTTGCCGCACCTATGATTTCGGCTTATTGCGTATTTTCTGTTTTCCTTTCAAGAATTTTCTTAAAAGAAAAACTTTCGCTCAAACATTATCTAATAATATTTACCGTATTCGCAGGTATAATTTTTATGGGCATATCCGAAGGTTTGGCGGAATAAAGCATTTATTTAATTCACAGGTTACCGACTTGCAATGTGCTAAATAAATGTTAAACTCAACTTTATTTTATGTTAGGAGATTAAAATGGCACATCAAACAAAAAAGAGCACATTCAGCGGTTCAATAGGCTTTGTCCTTGCGGCTGCGGGCAGTGCGGTAGGACTCGGGAATTTATGGAGATTTCCCACATTGGCAAGTAAATACGGCGGTGGATTATTCTTGCTGGTTTATTTGGCACTTGTGTTAACATTTGGCTTTTCTCTGCTTTTAACCGACATCACCATCGGCAGAAGAACAGGTAAAAGTTCGCTCGAAGCCTTTAAAAATGTTCACTCTAAATGGGGTTTTGTTGGCACACTCAATTTTATAGTACCGTCAATAATAATAACCTATTATGTAGTTATAGGCGGCTGGATACTTAAATATATGGTGTCATCGGTTACCGATTTTGCCGCTACTGCAACGGGCAGTTATTTTGGTGATTTTATAACATCAAAGGCACCGCCTATTTTTTGGATGCTCATCTACCTTGCAATAACGTCGTTTATTGTTTATTGCGGCGTTGAAAAGGGAATAGAGCGTTTTTCTAAAATTGTAATGCCCGCACTCTTTGTTTTAATTGTGTGCATATGCGTATTTATTTGCACAATAAAAGACGAACAAACGGGCAAAACGGGTTTGCAGGGCGTTTTAAACTACATCAAACCCAACTTCAAGCAACTTGAAAAAACCTCGGGCGGCGTGGATTTCACAAAAATTATGAACCTTTTGCTCGACGCTATGAGTCAACTTTTCTTTTCACTCTCGGTGTCAATGGGTATAATGATTACCTACGGTTCATACGTTAAAAAAGATGTTAATCTTTCAAACTCGGTAAAACAGATAGAAATTTTTGATACAATTGTCGCATTTCTTGCAGGAATGATGGTAGTGCCGGCGGTTTACACCTTCGGACTTACCGAAAGCATCAGCGAGGGCGGTCCCGGTGTCATATTTGTTGTACTGCCGCAAGTCTTTGCAAAAATGGGTGTTGCAGGCAGAATTGTTGCACCGTTGTTCTTTGTAATGGTTGCCTTTGCGGCCCTCACCTCAAGCGTTTCTATTATGGAAGCAATAGTAGGTGCCTGTACCGAAACTTTTAAAATCAGCCGCAAAAAAATCAGTCTTATTGTAGGTTCAATCGCCGCAGCGGTTGCCGTGGTGGTATGCCTTGGCTACAATGTGCTGAGTTTTGGTGTTACACTTCCCACAGGTAAAACCAACCAAAACCTGCTCGACGTTCTCGACTACACAAGTAACAATTTAATTATGCCGATAATTTCACTTTGCACCTGCATACTCATTGGCTGGGTTGTAAAGCCGAAATGGATTATCGAAGAGGTCGAAAGCAGCGGTTGTAAGTTCACCAGAAAAAAACTTTACACCGTTATGATTAAATATATAGCACCTATAATTATGATTATACTCATACTTCAAAGTGTCGGAGTTTTTAATTTTTTGACAAATTAAATCAAAAAATCGGATAGCATATAAAAAGTGCTGTCCGATTTTTACTTGTAATTGTGTTTGTTTTGCTGTATAAAACACAATATATAGTGCAAAAAATAAATTTTAAAATTTTTTCAAAAAAAATGAAAAAAAGTGTTGACAAAAGGTGGAGGTTGTGGTATTATAATCTGGCACCTTTGAGAGAGGGGCAAACAAAAAGGCTGAAAAGAGCCTAACGGACCTTGAAAATTAAACAACGACAAAGATAATAAGGACCCGACAATTCTTAAGAGAAATCGAAAGAAATCAAGGACAATTATTTAAAATGCGTCAGCATTTAAAGTAAATGAGTCGACAAAGTTTTTAAAAAGATTTAGACATCCGCAAGGGTGTATAGATACAAATTTTTAGAGAGTTTGATCCTGGCTCAGGACGAACGCTGGCGGCGTGCCTAACACATGCAAGTCGAACGGAGTGAAACGCTGAAACCGATGTTAGTTTACTGATGGAAGTTTCTTGTTTCACTTAGTGGCGGACGGGTGAGTAACGCGTGAGGAACCTGCCCTTCAGAGGGGGACAACAGTTGGAAACGACTGCTAATACCGCATAACATACCGAAAGGACATCCTTTTGGTATCAAAGGAGCAATCCGCTGAAGGATGGCCTCGCGTCTGATTAGATAGTTGGTGAGGTAACGGCTCACCAAGTCGACGATCAGT
>CAZUYL010000101.1:0-4801 GCA_964624945.1 uncultured Ruminococcus sp.
GAAGTTGGTACTATGATGGAAATTCCTCGTGCATGCCTCACTGCTGATGAAATCGCACAAGAGGCTGAATTCTTCTGCTTCGGTACTAACGACTTAACACAGATGACATTCGGTTTCAGCCGTGATGATGCCGGTAAGTTCCTCAATGCTTACTATGACAGCAAAATCTACGAAAACGATCCGTTTGCTAAACTTGACCAAAACGGCGTTGGCAAACTAATGGATATGGCTGTTACACTTGGTAAAAAGGTTCGTCCTACTATGCACTGCGGTATCTGTGGTGAACACGGTGGCGACCCTGTGTCTGTTGAATTCTGCCACAAGATCGGTCTCGATTATGTATCTTGCTCACCGTTCCGTGTGCCGATTGCACGTCTTGCAGCAGCACAGGCAGCGATTAAAGAACAGGGCTAATTAAGCAAAACTTATTTAAGTCTACAGCAAAAGTAAGACATTACCTCTAAATAAAACTCCCCGATTACAGAAATGTAGTAGGGGAGTTTTTTGGAATTCTATATTGAACTACTGCTTAAATTCATCACATCAAAGAATAAGTTGTAACAGCGGAATAAAATTTTCTATTAAAACAAAGGCGTCTATTAAATTAAAGTGAAATTTATTGACAAGGTGGTGTTGCTACATTATAATAGTTAATGCAGATTAACTTAAAAAGATGCACTATCGAATCAACAGAAATAAGGAGAAATATATGCCAACCGAAAAACTTGAATTTTACCCAAAGCACCCCTCCAATTTTAAAACCGCAAAAATAGAAACAAGACCTATGCCCAAACTTTCACAAAATGAACCCTTTGATGTAAAGGTGCTTTTTGAAGAATTTTGTGAGAATAGCGATGAATTTTTTGCCCGATATGTAGATAAGCGTTTTTGTGTTACGGGTGTTGCAAAAAAAGTAGGACCCGATGTTCACAACAAACCGTCGATTGAACTTTCTGATACGTCAAACGGTAAAACCTATGCACTTCTGATATTTCCAACCGATGAGCATTACAAAAGGGTGCAGGTTGGCGATATCGTTACCGTTTGTGCGAATTACCTTGTTATGAGTAATCTTTTCGGTACTGTTATGAAGTACAGCGAACTTATTTCGGTTAAAAAATGAAAGTTTTGAAAATTATAATTTCCGTGCTACTGTGCATTATACTTGTCGCTTGCGGTACGGAAAAGGCAGAGCAAAGCGAGGAAAACAATTTGGAATACATAAATGATTTTACATTAAATTATCCGTTGTTTGACGGAGAAAAAGTTATAGAAAACGCTTCTGTTACGGTAAAAGACGGCGTTATAACTTCGGTAACCGAGGGCAAATCTGCCGACAATAATTATTTTTTAATGCCCGGGCTTATTGATGCACACACCCATATCAGTACCAAAAGTCAAACAGAAATTATGCTTAAAAACGGTATAACAGCCACCTGTGATGTCTCTGCACCAAATTCGCTTATAGAAAAATCAAAACGTTTTACCGTAATTTCTTCCGCAGGAATGACAATGGGAACTTTAAGCGGAAAAAATTATGTAAAAACGGCGATTCAAAACGGTGCTAAATATATTAAAGTTTTGCTTATGGAACCAAATTTAATGCTAAAAAGTGCACTTAAAGATATATGCACCGCTGCTCACGAAAACGGTATAAAGGTTGCTGTTCACGCAGTTTCGCTAAAAGCCGTGCGAACGGCAGTTGATTGCGGTGCCGATATATTGATACATGTACCTATGAAAGAGGAATTTCCAAAAGAACTTGCTGAAAAAATTGCCCAAAAGGGAATAGCCGTAGCACCCACACTTATTATGATGAAAACTTTCGGAGAAGACGGCAGAAACGGTTATAAACCCGAACATTATAATAATGCCGAAAACGCTGTGCGACTGCTTCACGAATGCGGTGTGCAAATTCTTGCCGCCACCGATGCCAATAATGGCTCTTATGCACCTGCGGTAGAATACGGCACATCACTACACACCGAAATGCAACTGCTTGTAAATGCAGGTCTTACGCCGAGTGAAGTTTTGGTTAGTGCAACAAGCAATGTTGCAAAAGCATTCGGCATTTCGGATATCGGCACGGTAAGTGAGGGCGAACGTGCGGTATTGTTGCTTATAGAAGGCAGACCTGATAAAGAAATAACCGATACTTCAAAAATAAAACAAATTTGGATAGCCGGAGAGCCGATATTATGAAAATTATAACTGTAGAAGAACATATTTCAGGTGCACCCATTGACCGTTATCTTGCAAAATACACTTTAAAAGATGCACCGTATATGGCGGCAGCACACTGCAAAGGCCGTCCTTATGAGGCAGACCCTGTGCTTTTTGGTGATACCGACTGTTGCCGTATTGCAGATATGGATGAAAACGGCATTTCGGTACAGATATTATCTTGTCCTTCAAAATCACAGTTGTTACCAAAGGGCGAAGCACCGCAAATAGTGAGCGAAACCAACGATTTTTTAGCCGAAACGGTAAAAAAACACCCTGACCGCTACGGAGCTTTTGCATTATTGCCGTGGTCAAATGTTGAGGCGGCTGTAAAAGAAACCGAACGTATTAAAAAGTTAGGTTTTAATGGTGTGCTGCTCAGCGGAAGGGCAACAAGCGGCGATGCTTTTCTTGACGATAAACAATTTATACCTGTCTTAGAGGCGTGTGCCACACTTGAATTGCCGATTTATATACATCCTGCCGCACCGCTAAATACTGTGCAAAAGCCTTACTACAGCGGACTCGGTGAAGAAGTAAGTGCAAGGCTTTCTCTTCATGGTTGGGGTTGGCATAACGAAGCAGGAATTCAAATACTACGCACTATTTTAGCAGGGCGGTTTGATATGTTTCCGAAATTGCAATTAATCGCAGGGCATTGGGGCGAAATGTTGCCGTTCTTTTTATCAAGAATAGACCAATCAATGCCGCAGTCGGTAACAAAGTTAGAGCATACCGTGACCGATAGTTTTTGTAACAACGTATATGTCACGCCAAGTGGTATTTTTGATTATCCGCAACTTAAATTTTGTGTCGAGGTATTAGGTGCCGACCGCATTATTCATTCGGTAGACTGCCCATTTATAAGCAATGAGGGTGCAGTACCTTTTATAGAAAATGCACCGATTAGTGACACCGACAAAGAATTGATTGCATATAAAAATGCAGAAAAATTATTTAAACTTTAAAAAGGAGAACTATTATGAACACTTTAGACACCATTTACAGCAGAAGAACTATACGCAATTTTAACGGCAAAGCAATTACCGAGCAAGAACTTTCACAAATACTCAAATCGGCTTATGCCGCACCTGTGGGCAGAGCAATGTACGACAGTTTAAGTATGACTGTTATAACAAATAAAGATTTACTTTTAAAATGGGAGCAGTATATGGCAACCGCAGTCGGCAATCCCGATATGCATGCGTTTTACGGCGCACCTACTGTTATTTTGGTTTCATCTGCAGGTGACGGCAATGTAAATTATTCAAATGCTGCAACACTTGTGCAAAATATGGCACTTGCCGCAACTGATATAGGTGTAGGTGCTTGTCATATTTGGGGTGCTGTCGGTGTTTTAAACGGCAATGACGAACTTGTAAAGGAGTTAAAAGTACCGGACGGTATGACACCTTGCTGTGCAATAGCACTCGGATATTTTGACGGCGAATATGAAATTCATGATATACCCGAAAACCGTATAAGAACGGAATATGTAAAATAATTTAGCGGGTGAGCCTTTTTATGCAAGAAGTTAAAAATAAAGTTTTTGAAAAATCATCTATACCAAAAGCGGTGTTTTTAATACTGTTCCTACAATATGCAGTATGATAATGGTGATGATTTACAATCTTGCCGACACATTTTTTGTTGGTAGAACAGGGGATACGTATATGGTAGCCGCTGTTTCCTATGCTTTGCCGATTTTTATGATTCCTTCTGCAATAGGTAATCTTTTTGGCATAGGCGGAACATCGGTTATATCAAGGGCTATGGGCAGGGGAGATACTGAATATGCCAAAAAAGTATCGTCATTCTGTTTTTGGACAGGAACTGCGGTTTGGATTATTTGTACGGTAATTTTAATTGTATTTTCTGCACCGTTAAGCCGTATGTTAGGTACTACAAGCCCCGAATATTTACAAAGTGCTGTTGATGCTTTGAATATTATACTTACAGCAGAGGATATAAAAGCGATTGAAAAAGCAATTCCGCCAGATAAAATAAGCGGCAGAAGTATGCGAAACTTTCGTTTTACAAACGGACAAATGTCGTTAACGTAGATATAACTTTATTTATATGAAAGGAAAACTTATGAAAACAAAAATTATAGTTGATTCAACCGCAGATTTAATGCCCGAATACAAAAGTCTTGTTCAAACCGTTCCGCTTTCGGTGTGCTTCGGTGATAAGGAATACATAGACGGAGTAACAATAGATAAGAAAAGATTTTACGAAATGCTGGTTGAAAGCGATGTTCTTCCGAAAACAAGTCAAGCCACGCCTAATGCTTTTATTAAAGAATTTGATAAAATAAAAGAAAACGGCGACAGTGCCGTTGTTATTACAATTTCTTCTAAGCTTTCGGGCACATATCAAAGTGCCGTTATTGCGGCGGCAGACTATGAAAACATTTATGTGGTTGACAGCGGTTCGGTTACTTTGGGAAGCGGTATACTTACTGAACTTGCGTGCAAATTGGTCGATGAGGGACTTGATGCTAAAGCCATTGCCGAAAAATTGGAAGAAGAAAAGAAAAACATAGTCATAGTAGCGTTGGTAGATACTCTCGAATACT
>CAZUYL010000102.1:0-4777 GCA_964624945.1 uncultured Ruminococcus sp.
GGGATATACTCAGTTTGATTTTTAACACTGATATAGGCAGGTCTTATAATTTTGCCTGCGTTTTGTATTTCTTCAATGCGGTGTGCCGACCAACCTGCAATACGTGCAACGGCAAAAATGGGTGTGTAAAGTTCTTTAGGCAGACCTAACATACGGTAAACCATACCTGAGTAAAAGTCAACGTTGGCACTAACGCCTTTGTACATTTTACGTTTTTCGGCTATAATTTCGGGTGCCATTTTTTCTACTGTGCGGTAAAGTTTATATTCGGCTTGCATACCCTTTTCTTCGGATAATTTTTTTGCATACTCACGTAAAATTTCGGCACGGGGGTCCGATAGCGAATAAACGGCGTGACCCATACCGTAAATTAAACCTGCATTGTCAAACGCCTTTTTGTCGAGTAGGTCTTCAAGGTACTGTTTAATTTGTGAGTCGTCGGTTATGTCTATGCTGGATTTCATATCGTCAAACATTTGTACAACCTTAATATTTGCACCGCCGTGGCGTGGACCTTTAAGCGATCCTAAAGCCGATGATACAGCGGCATAGGTGTCGGTGCCTGAACTTGTTACCACGTGTGTGGTAAAGGTTGAGTTGTTACCGCCGCCGTGTTCGGCGTGCAAAACGAGTGCTAAATCGAGCAATTTGGTCTCTGTTTCGGTGAAAACGCCGTCTTCACGCAAAATGTAGAGCAAGTTTTCAGCCGTGTTGTACTCTTTTTTAGGATAGTGTATAAACAAACTTTGAGCATTGTGATAATGCTGGTAAGAATGATATGCGTAAACCGCCAAAAGCGGAAACTGTGCAATAAGTTGCAAACATTGACGCATTACGTTAGGAATGGTAATGTCATCGGGATTTTCATCGTAACTGTAAAGAGCCAAAACGCATCTTGAAAGCGTGTTCATCATATTTTTGCTTGGTGCTTTAAGTATCATATCACGAACAAAAGAGGGCGGAAGTGTGCGATAATCGGCTAACTGTTCGCAAAATTCGTTAAGTTCGGATTTTGTGGGTAGTTTAGAAGTAAGAAGCAGATATATTGTTTCTTCAAAACCTGATTGACCGCCTTCGGAAAAGCCTTTAACCAAATCGTATATATTTATTCCGCGGTAGTAAAGTTCACCACGGCACGAAATTTCGTTGCCGTTTTCATCTTTTTTGCGTGAATTAATGCAAGACACTTCGGTGAGCCCTGCAATAACGCCCTTACCGTCAAGGTCACGCAAACCTCTTTTAACGTTGTGTTCTATATACATATCGGGTTTTATTGAGTTGTTGCCGCACGATTTATCGGCAAGATTTTTTATATATGGTGTAATTTCCGAATAATTCATTTTAATTCCTTTCAAAACTTATTATAACTGATTTTACCATATTTTTTTAAAAATAACAATAAAAATAACAAAACTGTCAACTTTGAAGGTCAAAATTAACAGTTTCTTAAAAATCAGTTATTATTTGCGGTATCAATGCTTTTACCGAATACAAAAAAACGTTGGTATAAATACTCGGTTGTAAAATTGATAATCATAGTAAATGCCAAAACAATGTATTCGTTTACACCTAACCTGTCGGTAAGCAGTGCGGTCCACCAAGTAGAAAGCGGTGTAAACACGGCATAAAAAGCCGCTGTTTTAAGCATTGCCACGGGTATGTTATTTGCCGACCTGAAGGTGAATTTTCGGTTTAAAGTGAAGTTCCACAAAACTGAAAATACAAGTGCCAACAAGTAAGACAGCCAATATCTTAAATGTAACAGTTCATTAAAAAGGGTAAAAAATACCGTTTGAATAATGCCCGCACTCACCGAAAACAATGCAAATTTAAGCGTTCTGAACAGTTCTTTGTTTTTCATAATTTATCACTCATATCATATTTTGAGATTTTAAAAATTATTAATCAAATGTAAAATCCGCAATTATACCCAATACCGCCGAATGTAAAAAGACCTATTTTAAAAAATGTACAAAAAAGTTGTAATGCTTTTTTGAGGTTGTTCATTTATTAATCCTCGTCTTTACCGCAACAACGTTTGTATTTTTTACCGCTGCCGCAAGGGCATAATGCGTTTTTACTTACCACACCTTTACCTCTTACGGTTAAAGGTTTGTTATCACCAGCCGATGTTTCTTCGGCAACCTTTTCACGTTTAACCTCTTCATCTTTGCGTACACGCACCGATAAAGCAAGTTTTGCGGTTTGTTCACGTATGGCATCGGTCATAGCAGAGAACATATCGTAACTTTCGTTGCGGTATTCTACAACAGGGTTATGCTGACCGTATCCGCGAAGACCTATACCTTGACGCAACTGATCCATAGCATCAATATGATCCATCCAGTTAGTATCAACCGAACGCAACAGCACAACACGTTCTATTTCACGCATAATATTGCTGCCGAATTCCGCTTCACGCTCTTCATATTTGTTGTGAGCAGCGGTTTTGAGTTGTTCGGCAATTTCTTCGGTATCAAGTGTATTTAATTTTTCGGTAGTGAAGTCGGTGTTGTCGGGGGTGATTATCCAACCGCCGAAATATTCACGCAGACCTGTAATATCACGGGTAAAATCGTCGCTGTCGTTTGACGGTGACAGATAAATGTTTGTGTAAACATCTATTGTGTCATCAACCATTTTAAGCACGGTTTCTTTTATGTTTTCGCCGTCAAGCACACGGTTACGCTGTTCGTAAATAAGTTCACGCTGTTTGTTCATAACGTCATCGTATTCAAGCACACTCTTACGTGAAGCAAAGTTAATGCCCTCTTTACGCTTTTGGGCGGTTTCGATTGTTTTTGAAAGCATACCGCTTTCAAGCGGCAGATTTTCGTCTATATTCATTGTGCTCATTAAAGATGCAATGCGTTCGCCGCCGTAAAGACGCATAATATCATCTTCAAGTGAAATGTAGAACTTTGTGCTGCCCGGGTCACCTTGACGACCTGCACGGCCACGCAATTGGTTATCTATTCGGCGTGAATCGTGACGCTCGGTACCTATAATACAAAGTCCGCCACTTTGACGAACGGCATCGGCGTGGGGTGCGATTTCGGCTTTGAATTTGCCGTAATATTCTTTATATTTTTCACGTGCCGCAATAATATCGGGATTTTCGGTTTCGCCGAAACCTGTGGCTTCGAGTATCATTTCTTCGCTGAGTCCGTCATGACGAAGTGCCGATTTTGCCATATATTCGGCATTACCGCCGAGCATAATGTCGGTACCGCGACCTGCCATATTAGTAGCGATTGTAACGGCACCGGGCACACCTGCTTGGGCAATTATTTCAGCCTCTTTTTCGTGATGTTTTGCGTTTAAAACATTGTGTTTTATGCCACGTTTTTTAAGCATACTTGAAAGTAGTTCCGATTTTTCGATTGTAACTGTACCTACAAGCACGGGTTGATTTTTTGCGTGGCACTCGGTTATGTGTTCAATAACCGCATTAAACTTTGCTTTTTCGGTTTTATAAACGGCATCGTTTTCGTCAACACGTGCAATGGGTTTGTTGGTGGGTATTTCTACAACGTCAAGTTTATAAATTTCTTGGAATTCGGCTTCTTCGGTCATAGCGGTACCCGTCATACCCGAAAGTTTGTTGTAAAGGCGGAAAAAGTTTTGGAATGTTATGGTTGCAAGTGTTTTTGATTCACGCTCAACCTTAACGCCTTCTTTGGCTTCAATAGCCTGATGCAAACCTTCGTTATAACGTCTGCCGTACATAAGGCGGCCTGTAAATTCGTCAACTATTATAACCTCGCCGTTTTTAACAACATAGTCTACATCACGCTTCATAATGCCGTGGGCACGTATAGCCTGATTGATGTGATGTGCAATTTCAATGTTTTCGCTGTCGTTAAGATTTTCAATAGCAAAATACTGTTCGGCTTTTTTAACACCGTCGGGGGTGAGTATTGCCGTATTTGCTTTTTCGTCAACAACATAATCACCGTCGTAAGCGGCATCTTCATCGGTGGCTTTGTCATCCATTTCTTTAACCTTAACCATTTTTAAGGTTTTGGCAAAAGAATTGGATTTGGTGTAAAGGTCGGTAGATTTATTGCCTTGGCCTGAAATAATAAGCGGTGTACGTGCTTCGTCTATTAAAATAGAGTCAACCTCGTCAACAATAGCAAAGTTGTGCTCACGCTGAACCTTTTGTTCTTTGTAAGTAACCATATTGTCACGCAAATAGTCGAAACCTAATTCGTTGTTGGTGCAATAGGTAATATCGGCGTTGTAAGACTCACGCTTTTCGTCTTTGTTCATACCGTGAATAATAAGACCTACGGATAGGCCTAAAAATCTGTAAAGTTTACCCATCCATTCTGAGTCACGTTTTGCAAGGTAATCGTTTACCGTAACTATGTGTACACCCTTGCCTGTAAGTGCGTTGAGGTATGCAGGCAAAGTTGCAACCAATGTTTTACCTTCACCTGTTTTCATTTCACTTATTCTGCCTTGATGCAGTATAATACCGCCCAAAATCTGAACGGGGAAGTGCCTCATACCAAGCACACGGTCACCTGCTTCACGGCAGGTAGCAAATGCTTCGGGCAGTATGTCGTCAAGAGTTTCGCCTGTTTGAAGACGGTTTTTAAATTCGTTTGTTTTTTCGCGTAGTTCGTCATCTGTAAGTTTACGGTATTCATCTTCGTAAGATAAAACTTTATCAAGCAAAGGGCGAATACGCTTTATTTCTTTTTCGCTGTAATTGCCGAAAATGGCTGTAAGTATTCCCATAATTTACCTCTTAATAAAAATAATTAAG
>CAZUYL010000103.1:0-1497 GCA_964624945.1 uncultured Ruminococcus sp.
ATAATGTCAAGTTCTATTTTTAAATATTTATTAAACCGATTTAACGGTTGAATTTTAAACTACGATTATTTATATATTTAATATGTAATATAATGTTATTTCATTTAAAAGTGCCGAATAAAAGTACCGAAAATTAAATTGCTAAATAAAAATCACATAATTATTAACAAAATGTAAAAGGTCAGTTAAAGTCAAACTTTTTTATCAAAAACTATTGACTTTTGAAAAAAAGCGGATATAATATACCATGTTAGCACTCAAGAACATAGAGTGCTAAAACAAAAAAGAGGTGGGTGTATGCAACTTTCAAATCGAAAATTGGCGGTTTTGTCGGCGGTTATTAAAAACTATATCCAAACAGGCGAACCCGTAGGTTCAAAAGCGTTGACCGAATTGTTAGAAAACGCACCGTCATCTGCCACTTTACGTAATGAAATGAACGCACTTTGCGGATTGGGTTTTTTATCACAGCCGCACACATCGGCAGGCAGAACTCCTACCGTGTCGGGTTATAAACTGTATATAAGCAGTTTAATGCAACCACAGTCTTTGGCGGAACAAACTCAAAACTTTATAAACCGCAATTTGTGTGATGCAGGTTTCGACACCGAAAGCATTTCAAAATCCGCTTCCGAAGTTTTGCACAGGCTTACAGGTTATCCGGTTATAAACTATAACTATATATCCGATAACAGTTTTGTTGAAAAGGTTAAACTTTTGCCCATAAATCGCAAAACGGCAATAATGTTGCTTATCCTTTCCGACGGCAGAACAAAAAACAATGTTTGCCGCTTGCAATCGGGTTTTGAAGCCGATATTATTATGGAATTTACCAAAACGGTAAATAATTCGGTAAAAGGCAAAAAATTAAACGAGTTAAACCGTGCACATTTGCAAAGCATAATCGCTTCTGCGGGAATAAACGGTCTTAGCATTGCACCGCTTTTGTCTACACTGTTTTCAATGATAGAGTCGGCATCGCTCTCAACATCAAATTTGTGCGGCAGTTCGGCACTTTATAATTTTTGCAATGACGAACAGGCTCGAAACATAATAATCAAAGCCAACCGCACCGAAACGTTTGAGGCGTTTAATTCACCCGATAAAGATATTCAAATAATTTTCGGAAACGACACCGCTTTTTCAGAATTTAAAAACACAGTTATAATCACGTCTAAATATTACTGCAACAATGAATTTTGCGGTAATATAGGAATAATAGGTCCCGACAGAATGAATTACGAACAAATTATTCCGAGCGTTGAATATATATCAAAAAAAATAACCGCACTCATAACCGATGCGGTAAACGATATGGAGGATTAAAATTGAGCGAAGAAACTAAGGTTAACAATTCGGAACCCGAAATCAACGAAGAACCGAAAAAAGAAAAGAAAAAATCAAAAAAAGACGCTGAAATCGAAACTCTTAAAGCGGAACTTAACGCAAAAAATGATCAACTTATGCGTACCGCCGCCGAGTTTGACAATTTTAAAA
>CAZUYL010000103.1:1507-4699 GCA_964624945.1 uncultured Ruminococcus sp.
TGAAAAGGCAGGCGTTGCCGAATTCACCAAAGCGGGATTAATCAAAAAACTTTTACCCATAATCGACAATATTGAACGTGCCGCAACCGCCGACCGTGAAAGTGCCGATTATATAAAAGGCATTGAAATGATTGTAAAACAGTTTGAAGGCATTGTTTCTGATATGAACATTGAAGAAATTGCTAAATCAGGCGACACATTCGACCCTAATTTTCATGAGGCTGTAATGCATATTGAAGATGAAAATTTAGGCGAAAATGTAATTGCCGAAGTTTTGCAAAAAGGCTATAAAATAGGTGATACTGTAATCAGAGCCGCAATGGTTAAGGTTGCAAATTAATATACACAAAAACTAAACATATATTTTTTAGGAGGAAATAATCATGGGAAAAATTATAGGTATTGACTTAGGTACAACAAACTCTTGTGTAGCAGTTATGGAAGGCGGCGAACCCGTAGTTATCGCTAACGCCGAGGGTGCCAGAACAACCCCGTCGGTTGTTGCATTTTCAAAAACAGGTGAAAGAATGGTAGGTCAGGTTGCAAAACGTCAGGCTATTACCAACCCCGACAGAACAATCAGTTCTATCAAACGTGAAATGGGTACAAATTATACTGTTGAAATCGACAGCAAAAAATACACCCCTCAAGAAGTTTCGGCAATCATTTTGCAAAAACTTAAAGCCGATGCTGAAAGTTATTTAGGTCAAACAGTTACCGAAGCGGTTATCACCGTTCCTGCTTACTTTACCGACGCACAACGTCAGGCTACAAAAGACGCAGGTAAAATTGCAGGTCTTGAAGTAAAACGTATTATAAATGAGCCTACCGCTGCAGCACTTGCTTACAGCATTGATAAAGAAGACGATCAAAAAGTTATGGTTTATGACCTTGGTGGCGGTACATTCGACGTATCTATCATTGAAATGGGCGATGGCGTACAAGAAGTTTTGGCAACTGCAGGTAACAACAAACTCGGCGGTGACGACTTCGACAAACGCGTTATGGACTACATTGTAAGCACATTCAAAGCAGAACAAGGCATTGACTTGTCGGGCGATAAAATGGCTATGCAACGTGTTAAAGAAGCCGCTGAAAAGGCTAAAATTGACCTTTCGGGTATGACTACTGCCGACATCAACTTGCCGTTTATTACCGCAGACTCAACAGGTCCTAAACACTTTGAAACAACACTTACCCGTGCTAAATTTAACGAACTCACCGCAGATTTGGTAGAGGCTACCATGGTTCCTGTTCGTCAGGCACTTTCAGACTCAGGTCTTGATAAATCTGAAATCCATAAAGTGCTTATGGTTGGCGGTTCATCAAGAATTCCCGCTGTTCAAGAAGCAGTTAAAAACTTTATGGGCAAAGAACCCTTCAAGGGCATCAACCCCGATGAATGTGTTGCAATAGGTGCATCACTTCAAGCAGGTGTTTTGGGCGGCGACGTTAAAGGCCTCTTGCTTCTCGACGTTACTCCCCTTTCACTCGGTATTGAAACTATGGGCGGCGTTTCAACAAAGGTTATTGAACGCAACACAACTATTCCTACCAAAAAGAGCCAAACATTCTCAACAGCCGCTGACGGTCAAACTTCGGTTGAAGTACACGTATTACAGGGCGAACGTGAATTTGCAAAAGACAATAAAACTCTCGGTGTATTCCACCTTGACGGCATTGCACCTGCTCCTCGCGGTATACCCCAAATTGAAGTTACTTTTGATATAGATGCCAACGGTATCGTTCACGTATCTGCAAAAGATTTAGGCACAGGCAAAGAAAACGACATCACAATTACTTCTAACACCAATATGTCTAAAGAAGATATTGATAAGGCTGTTAAAGAGGCTGAGGCTTATGCCGCTGAAGACAAAAAACGCCGTGAAGCAGTTGATGTTCGCAACAATGCTGACCAAATGATTTATCAAACCGAAAAAACAATCACCGAACTTGGTGACAAACTTTCAGAAGATGAAAAATCAAAAATCGAAACCGCTAAAGATGCTTTAAAAGAAGCACTCAAGGGTGAAGATGTTGATGCAATTAAGGCTCGTCAAGAAGAATTACAAAAAGAACTTTACGCAGTAAGCGAAAAGGTTTATAAAGCAGCAGCCGAAGCACAACAGGCAGCAGGCGGTGCCGACGCAGGTGCTCAACCTCAAGACAATGTTTACGAGGCAGATTTCACCGACGTTGACGACAATAAACAGTAATATTTAATTATAATCGGAGCGGAGTATTTTTAATATTCCGCTCTACATAGGAGAATATTTGTGGCAGAAGATAAAAGAGATTATTATGAAGTCTTGGGCGTTGACAAATCAGCATCTGATGACGAACTTAAAAAAGCATATCGCAAACTCGCTAAAAAATATCATCCTGACCTAAATCCAGACGATAAAGTTGCCGAAAAAAACTTTAAAGAAGTTAATGAGGCTTACGAAATTTTATCCAACAAAGAAAAACGTGCCCGATACGACCAATTCGGCCACGCAGGTGTTGACCCTAACTTCAACGCAGGCGGCGGTGCATACGGTGGTGGTGGCTTTGGTGATTTCGGCGATTTAGGTGATATTTTCAACTCGTTTTTCGGCGGTGGTTTCGGTGGCGGTAATCGCCGCAGTAACCCGAATGCCCCACGCCGAGGAAACGACACATCTTCATCGGTTACCATTTCTTTTGAAGAGGCGGCTAAGGGTTGCAAAAAAACCGTAAAAGTTACCAAAATAGAAAACTGTAATGACTGTGGCGGTAGCGGTTGTGAAAAAGGTTCTTCCGCAAAAACCTGCCCCGTTTGTCACGGCAGCGGTCAGGTAAGTTCGGTTCAACGCACACCGTTCGGTCAAATTCAAACACAAACCGTTTGTAACAACTGTCACGGTTCGGGTAAAATTATCGACAAACCCTGCCATACGTGTGCGGGCAAAGGCAGAATAAGACATACGGTTGAAGTTTCGATTGACATACCCGCAGGCATTGATGACGGTCAGCAAATACAAATCAGAGGCGGCGGTGATTCGGGTGTAAACGGCGGTCCTTCGGGCAACCTTTTAGTTACCGTAAATGTTCGTCCGCATCCTATTTTTGAACGTGACGGTTACGATGTTTACTGTGAAATACCCATTACATTTTCACAGGCGGCTTTAGGCGATGAAATTGTGGTTCCCACACTCGACGGCAAGGTTAAAT
>CAZUYL010000104.1:0-4678 GCA_964624945.1 uncultured Ruminococcus sp.
CTCTCGCTGTACCGCCACCTTACATAAATACTTCGTTATCGCACCTCGGCTAAAGAGAAAGGATTTTTGTTTGGCTGGGGTGGCAGGATTCGAACCTACGCATGCAGCAGTCAAAGTGCTGTGTCTTACCGCTTGACGACACCCCAATGTAAATTATTAAGTTTTTTAAAAATCAACCTCGGTAGTGTTTAAATATACCGAGGTTAACTTGTGGGGTGGTAGATGGGATTCGAACCCACGGTCTCCAGTGCCACAAACTGGCGCTTTAACCAACTAAGCTACAACCACCGTAACGAAAATAATTATAACATATTTAAAGAATTTGTCAAGATGTTTTTGACAAATTCTTTAAATAATTTTAAACTTTGGTAATTTTCGTATTAATTACAGTTAAATTAACCGATAAATGCATCGTGTACCGATTGAACTGCCTTGTCGGCGTATTCGGTATCTATTAATACAGAAATTTTTGTTTCGCTTGTTGAAATCATATGAATATTGATATCGGCATCGTAAAGTGCCTCAAACATTTTAGAAGCAACACCGGGGTTACTTTCCATACCGGCACCAACAATAGAAATTTTTGAAAGGGTATTGTTGATTTTAAGATCTTGATATTCAAAAATATCTTTCATAGATTCAATAGCATTAATTGCATCGGCTTGTTGCTCGTGAGATACGGTAAAGGTGATGTCTTTAGTGCCGTGACGGCCTACCGATTGTAAAATTATATCTACATTAACTTTAAACTGTGCAAGTTTATTAAACAATTTAAACGCAACACCGGGTTGGTCTTTTAAACCTACTACAGAAATTGTTGTAACACTTGTGTCTTTTGCAACACCGCGAATTAAAGTCTTTTCCATTTTTACATGCTCCTTTACTATTGTGCCTGGTTTTCTTTCAAGGCTTGAAAGAACCTCAAGTTCAACGTTATATTTTTTTGCCATTTCAACAGAACGGTTATTAAGCACTTGGGCACCTAAAGTTGCCATTTCAAGCATTTCATCGTACTGTACCTCATCAATTTTAACAGCGTTTTTAACTTTGCGTGGGTCAGCGGTATATACACCGTCAACATCGGTATATATTTGGCAACGGTCTGCTTTCATAGCGGCGGCTATTGCAACGGCACTTGTATCTGAACCACCTCTGCCTAATGTTGTAAGGTCATCGTATTTGTTAATACCCTGAAAACCTGCAACAATAATGATATTGCCTTTGGCAAGTTCGGTTTTCATACGTTCGGTATTAATTTTTTTAATTCTTGCTATACCGTGATGTGAATCGGTATTAAATCCTGCTTGCCAACCGAGTAATGAAATAACAGGACAACCGAGTGTTTCAACTGCCATTGAAAGCAATGCAATAGAAATTTGTTCACCTGCGGTGAGCAATACGTCCATTTCACGTTTGGGTGGGTTGGTTGGATTAATTTCTTTGGCTTTTTCAATTAAGTCATCTGTGGTGTCGCCTTGAGCCGAAACTACAACAATAACATCGTTTCCGCTTTTATATTCATCAACAATGATGTTGGCAACATTAAATACGTGTTCGGCATCTTTAACAGATGAACCGCCGAATTTTTTTACAATTAGAGCCATAAATAACCTCCTGAGTTTATTTAAAATAAAGTGTGCATTACCTTAACGGTATCGGCATTTATTAAATTGATTTTTTCGGTAAGATTTGATTCATAATCACTATCGGTAATGAATGCGATTTCTTTTTTCTGGTCATTTTTTATATGCCATGTGTTGTCGGAAAAAACTTCAGCAAAACGATTGCATAAATCACCGTAATTTTCTGACTGTACATATACGTAAAGACGAACCTTTTCGTTTGGTGTAACAACATAATCGGGTGAGCCGTCTTGCCAATCAACATACTTTCTGGCGGATAAATGTTTAGCACAGTCAATTACATCGGCAACAACCGCACTTGCAGTTGGCATTTTACCTGCACCTTTACCGTAGAACAAAACATCACCTACGGCATCGCCTGTAACCATAATTGCGTTGAAAACACCGTCGACATCCGAAAGAATGTTACTGCGACTTACAAGCGTAGGTCTTACTGTGGCAGAAATTTTACCGTTTTCTGCTTTTTTCGCACAACCTATTAACTTGATTGCACAGTCAAAAGAATCGGCATATTCAACATCGGTTAGGGTTATATCGGTTATACCTTCGGTTTTTACCTGTTCTGGATACACGTGTTTACCGAATGCCAATGCAGCCAAAATACAAATTTTGCGGCAAGCATCGTGACCTTCAATGTCGGCAGCGGGATTTTTTTCTGCAAAGCCTTTTTCTTGTGCTAATGCAAGTGCCGAGTCAAAATCCATATTATCCACTATCATTTTATTTAAAATGTAGTTTGTTGTTCCGTTAAGAATACCCTTAACTTCAAGTATTTCGTTTGCAGCAAGACATTGTGCCATAGGTCTTAAAATCGGAATACCACCGCCTACACTTGCTTCAAACAAAAAGTTTACATTGTTTTTGTTTGCAATTTCCAAAAGTTCGGCACCCTTGGCGGCAACCAATTCTTTATTAGATGTAACAACGCTTTTGCCAGAAGTTAAACAACGCTTTACAAAATCGTAAGCAGGGTTTATTCCGCCCATAACTTCAACTACGATTTTAATTTCGTCATCGTTTGCTATTGTGTCAAAATCTTTAATAAATTTGTCAGAATAACTTAGTTTGTCAAAATCACGCAAGTCGAGAATATATTTAACGCATATTTCATCTTTGATTTTTTGATTAATCAGCGAATTATGACCAAGCATAATTTCCGCAACACCTGAACCGACAACACCGTGGCCCATAATAGCGGTATAAATCATTTTCAAACCTCCTTGAAATGTTATACATTCATTAAAAATTATAATGAATAAGTATACAACAAAAACGCATAAAAATCAATAATTATTTGGTTTGATGTTAAATTTTGTTAATTTATTGCGTTAAAGCGGTAATGTTTGATGAATTTTTATAAAATATGCGAGTAAATAATCAAAAATTTTGCCAATAAAAGCCCATTTAACTTTTATAGTTGTCTTTGCATAATATGTTAGCAGAGTACTGTAACGTATTTTAAAACGCAAAATAAAGGCAGGGGATTTTAAAATGTTGTATTACACTATTGCAGTAGGCAGTATAACCTATGCTATTAAGGGTAGAGATATATTGCGAAAAGCAGGAATAAAATCTCACGTTGAACGCAAAACAAACCAAAAAGGAAATACCGGTTGCGGTTATGTGATTATTGCCTATGGTAACCGTGAAAAAATTGTTGACTTATTAAAAATAAACGGTATTAAAATTATTAGCATCAGCAATAATTAATTTAAGCAGCCGACAGGCTGCTTTTGTCATAAAGTATTTACAGAAAAAGGTGTTGGTATGATATATTTCGATAACGCCGCCACAACGGGTTATAAACCGCAGGCGGTTATTAATTCAGTAAATTTTGCCACCAAAAATTTAAATGCAAATCCAGGTAGAAGCGGTCACAGTTTGTCGCAAAAAGCGGCATTGACGGTCTACTCGGCACGCGTTGCTTTGGCAGAATTTTTTGACTGTAACGGACCCGAAAATGTTATTTTTACGGCGAATTGCACACAAAGTATTAATTTTGTTATTAAAGGGGTTTTAAACCGTGAAACCGATCATATAATTGTTTCGGATTTAGAACATAATGCCGTTATGCGACCGCTTATTACAAATAATTTTGACTATTCCGTTGCCGAAACTTCACTTACAAATGATGATTTAACGGTTGAAAATTTTAAAAAGTTAATAAAACCGAACACAAAAATGATTTTTTGCACCGCCGCATCTAACGTTTTGGGTAAAATTTTGCCTTTGAAACAAATAGGCGAACTGTGTAGAAAAAACAATCTGCTTTTCGGTGTAGATGCCGCACAAGGCGGTGGTATTTTGCCTATTAGTATGAAGAAAATGAACATTGATTTTTTGTGCTTAGCACCGCACAAAGCACTTTATACACCAATGGGTTTGGGTGTTTTAATAGCACAAAGTAAAATTGAAAAAACCGTTATAGAAGGCGGCACGGGTACCGATTCGGTTAATTTTTTGCAACCTGATTTAATACCCGAAAAGTTTGAAAGCGGAACGGTTAATCTGCCTGCTATTGCATCTATAACAAAGGGCATTGAATTTATTAAATCAAAGAACCGTTTGTACGATTATGAGATGAATTTAGTACAAAAATTTTACGAAGGATTACTCGAAACAGAGGGTGTGACCGTATATACAAACCCTGTAAAAAATTATTATGCACCTGTTTTTTGTTTTAACTGTAATTGGCATAATTCAGAAGATACAGTATCTTTTTTAAGCAAAAACGGTTTTGCCTTGCGTGGTGGGTTGCATTGTGCACCTACAGCACACAAAAAAATAGGCACATTAGATATAGGTGCGGTAAGATTTTCACCGTGTGCATTTAATAATTTACAACAGGTTTATCAACTGCTCGGTACAATAAAAAAATTTAAAAAACTTGAAAATAAATATTGATTGTAAAACAAACGTATGTTATTATTAATATATATAATTTATGTTTGTTAGGAAATGATTTTTTTGAGTGCGTTTTTTCATTCTTGTTATACTATTTGTATATATTTTAAGTCTTTGGAGGTATAATATGA
>CAZUYL010000105.1:0-4546 GCA_964624945.1 uncultured Ruminococcus sp.
GTTTATAAATTTCAATCTATAATATATAAAACAATTAATTTTAGGAGATATTTATGGAACGAGATGCTTCAGGTGCCGGCGTTAAACGCGGCGGACTTTTCAGCACAGCCGAAATAAAAATACTTATATGTTATATTTTAACCGCTGTAGGTGAACCCGTACCCGTAGATTTGCTTGCAAATGT
Source organism: uncultured Ruminococcus sp. (assembly GCA_964624945.1). Lineage (GTDB taxonomy): Bacteria > Bacillota > Clostridia > Oscillospirales > Acutalibacteraceae > UBA737. The sequence goes on from CAZUYL010000105.1 coordinate 185, forward strand.
TTTGCATTATGAGGGCATTGCAAACGGTTTTGAGGTAAGCGATGCGGTTGTATCACTTGCAAACAGCGGTCAAATTATTGCTACCGACGTTGGCGAACAAACCTACACCGTAACCGAAAACGGCAAAGAAACCGCCGATACGCTTAAATCGTCATTATCGGCAGTTGTAAAAGAACGTGCCTATTTGGCGGTAATGAAGGTTTTTGCAAAATTCAAAAACGCTAAAGATAATCATTTTGAAATAACCCACGAAGACGGTGCAACATATTTAAGTTGCTCGGCTATTGACGGTGGCAAACCGTTTATAACAATAAAATTGCTCATTGCCGATGAGGACCAAGGCGGCTATATACGTGAAAAATTTTTGGAAAATCCATCTGAAATATATTCAAAAATAATTGAAATGCTTACACGATAATATTAAAAGTTGATGCGAATGAGTTTGGTATTGTACCGGACTCATTCCTTTTAGTTTTAAGGAAATTCGTTCGTTGTTGTAGTAATGAATATATTTCTTTAATTTGTCAACGAAAGCGTTAACGCTTTCAAATTTTTCGCCGCCCATAATGTAATATTGGTGTTGTGGAATAGCCGTTTTCAATAAACATTTCGGTAGCCGTTTGAATAATTTGAAGTTTTGTGGTGTTTACTCTACGTTTCATAACACACCTTCCTTTACGGTATTAAAAATCACTATGACGTGCACTATTATATGACACGCCATAGTGATTACAAAATTGCTTTTGAACTTTTTATATTATTTATGATATGTTGAACCCTCTATAATTTTAAAGGCACGGTAGATTTGCTCTAACGACATTATTCTGAAAAGTTGATGTGGAAAGGTCATATCCGAGAGTGACATTTTTAAATCGGAACGTTGCTTAATTTTGTTGCTCAAACCGTAAGAACTGCCTATTATAAAACACATATTTTTGCCGCCGTTCAAATTGCCAGACACAAAATCGGAAAATTTTTCACTTGAAATTTTTTTGCCCTCAACACAAAAAGTCACAATGCAACTGTTTTCGGGTATACGTTTTTCAATATTTTCGGTTTCACGCAAAAGTGCGGCATCAATTTCGCTTTGCGAAGGTTTGTCGGATAAATTAATCGGACTTAGTTCTATTATTTCAAGTTTGCAATATCTTGACAGGCGTTTTTCGTACTCGGCGGAAGCATCACGCAAATATTTTTCTTTTAATTTACCCAAAGTTATAAGTGTAATTTTAATCAAAACAAAGTCACCCCAACAGTTTTAGGTTTTGCCACCGTTAATATGTAGTCCCAGTCTTGCTTAGCACCCACATTTAAAAGTGCGGTACGTGAAGTTGACAGTGCTAAAAGCGGCGTGTTGTTTTCATCGCTTAGGTGACCTAACACAATACGCTTTGTGCCGTTTTGAAGCAAATACGGTAAAGCGACGGCACAGTCGTTATTTGAAAGATGCCCCGTTTCAGACAAAATACGCAACTTTAACTGTGCAGGATACGGTCCCCTGCGTAACATTTCAACATCGTGATTAGACTCTATCAAAACGGTATCACACCCTGCAAGATGCTCTTTAACGGTGGGCGTAATAACACCTAAATCGGTGCAAACGGCAGATTTTTTGCCGTCGGGCGATATAATTACATAACCCATAGAACCTTCGGCATCGTGGCTTGTTTTAAAAAAGTCAACCGAAATATCGCCTAATGCAATCGGATTATTATCGGTAAGCAATATTTCACATTCGGCACTCGGCAACAGATTATTTTCTGCTAAAAAATCTGAAGTTTCAAGTGAGCATATAATCGGAATTTTGTGTCTTTTTAAAAAAGTTTTCAAACCTTTTATATGGTCGGTATGTGTATGCGTTATTGCAACTGCACGTAATTTTTCAATGTTGCAACCACATTCAGCCAAAGCCGTGTTTAACGCTTTATACGAAATGCCGACATCCACTAAAATGTCACCGTCGACAGTTGATATATACGTGCTGTTGCCCGAAGAACCGCTTGCAAGTGTGCAAAATTTTGCCATAATTACTCCCCTGTTTTATGTTTATAAATATGTATGGCGGCTTTAAATTAAGCCGCCATTTTACGTTTTATGCATTTTTAAGTGTTATTTCTTTGTTTATAGGTGAAACGCGTTTTATATCGGCACCGAGTTTTTGAAGTTTTTCGGCAACGTTTTCGTAACCGCGATCAATATAAATGATATTTTCAACCTCTGTAATGCCCTTTGTCATAAGCCCTGCTATAATCATAGCGGCACCTGCACGTAAATCAACGGCTTTAACCGATGTAGGTGTAAGTTTTTCAACACCCGTAACCACCGCCATTTTACCGTCAACCTGAACCTTGGCACCCATACCTATAAGTTGTTCTATATACCTAAAACGGTTATCCCAAACGCCTTCGGTTACAATGCTTGTTCCGTTGGCAACGGCTAAAAGCGTTGTGATTTGAGGTTGCATATCGGTAGGAAATCCGGGGTGCGGCATAGTTTTAACGTTGCAACATTTAGGTCTGCCCTTCATTCTTACACGAACTGATTCGTCGTATTCGGTAATTTCGGCACCTGCTTCTACAAGTTTTGCTATTATAGATTCAAGATGTTTAGGAATTACATTTTCGATTACAACATCACCACGTGTTGCGGCGGCGGCAACCATATATGTGCCCGCTTCGATTTGGTCGGGTATAATGCTGTAATTAGTGCCGTGCAATGCAGAAACACCGCGAATTTTAATAACGCTTGTACCTGCACCCATAATATTGGCACCCATTGAGTTTAAAAAGTTTGCAAGGTCTACAATGTGTGGCTCACGTGCCGCATTTTCTATCACGGTAAGACCGTGTGCCTTTGCGGCGGCAAGCATTATATTAATGGTAGCACCAACCGAAACAACGTCTAAGTAAATAGAACAACCACGTAAAACTGCGGCTCTGGCATCAACCATACCGTTTTCTATAATCACCTTAGCACCAAGTGCCTCAAAACCTTTAATGTGCTGGTCAATAGGGCGTACACCGAAATCGCAACCACCGGGAGGTGCTACACGGGCACGGTTATGTCTGCCCAAAAGTGCACCCAAAAAATAACTTGATGCACGCATACCCTCTGCCATTTTTCTGTCAATAACAAATGAATTAGCGGAACAAGGGTCAATTTCAACGGTTGATTTATTTATATAACGAACCTGTGCACCCAACTGACTTATCGCTTTAAGCAATGTGGATACATCGGATATTTCGGGTAGATTTTCTATAACACACGGACTGTCTGCAAGCAAGACCGCAGGCAAAATGGCAACTGCCGCATTTTTTGCACCGCTTATATGCACGGAGCCTTTTAAGGCCTTGCCACCGTTTATAACAAATTTATCCAAATACGGCACTCCCGTCTTTTGAAATATGAATTATATCAAGAATATTATAGCCAAAGTCTAATAGTTTATAAACTAATTATATACTCTAAAATCAATTTTGTCAAATATAACTGTTGCGTTACACTAATTTAAGTGTTTACCGTAACGTGATTTACCGATTTTTTCGCAGTCGGTAAAAGTTGTTACCGTAAAGGCATAAATAAAAAATCCAATAGCAATATTAAGCAACACCGTTGATAAATCTACGGTTGATATTTTAACATTTTCGGTAATTGAAAAAATAATTTTAGGCAGACTTGAAACGGCACAAAAAACAACCGTCATAAGACCTACAGCAAATATTTTTTTAGGTTGTTTTTCGGTTAAATCGACACCGTTTTCAAACTTTGCGAATTCAAAAACAAACAACAGCAAAATTCCGTTTGTGAAAATTATAAACACATTTTCTGTAGTACGTGCAAGTGATGAGATGCTTACAAAAATATTCACTAAACGTACAACATAATAAACTACAGGTATTAAAAGCATCATCATAGGCATATCATATTTATATATGTGCTTTAATCCGTAAGCGGCAAAGGTCACGCCGGATAAAATCCCCAGCGGTAAAAGAATTATGCCGTGCCATTCGGCAGTACTCAAATTTGTAAGGCTTGCCACAACATCGTAAACAAATGCACCGCAGGTTATAAACGATGCAACACTTAAAAGCAAAGTTGATTTTTGTGTTGTGTCAGACGGTTTTATTTTGCCGCAAAAAGAAATTAACCCCACCGACAAAACCGATAAAAATATAACAACCATAATTACGGTATTAATTTCTTTGTATTGCTGTTTTATAAAACCTGTGCCGCTGTCGATTGCAAAACACAGTTGTACCGTGCGTAAAACAACACCAGTTATTAAAGATACAAAAAACACTTTTAACGTATTACCGAAACTCAACGGTATCACCTCGTATAATAATGAGTATTCATAAATAT
>CAZUYL010000106.1:0-4536 GCA_964624945.1 uncultured Ruminococcus sp.
ATGTTATATAGTATAATACGGATAATTTAAACTATTATAACAGTTTTGTTAACAATTTTCAATAATTTATAAAATTTAAGTGTTGCAAATATTTGAATTTTGAGGTATACTCTTATAGTAGCCTGTATATTTGGTCGTGCGAATGAGCGGGTCCTATACGACGGGAGGCTGTGAACCATGTCAGGCGGGGAACCGAGCAGCATTAAGCAGTTTTTTCCGTGCGAATAGCAAATCGGTTCATTCGTACGACCAAGAATACAGGTTAATTCTATATTATGGGGTGATGTTTTGGCATATCAGGCTTTATACCGCAAATACCGACCTAAAACTTTTTCTGATGTTGTAGGTCAAGAACATATAACCGAAACATTAAAAAACGAACTTGCCTGCGGCAAGATTGTGCATGCCTATCTTTTCACAGGCACACGCGGTACAGGTAAAACCACCTGTGCCAAAATATTGGCAAAAGCAGTCAACTGCCTTAACAATACAAGCGGTGACCCTTGCGGTGAATGTGATGTTTGCAAACTTATTGCCGCCGATGAAATTACCGATATTGTTGAAATGGACGCCGCTTCAAACAACGGCGTTAACGATATACGTGAACTGCGTGAACAGGTTAATTTTGCACCTGCAACGGCAAAATACCGTGTTTATATAATAGACGAGGTTCATATGTTATCGGGTGCGGCATTTAACGCATTGCTTAAAACACTTGAAGAACCGCCCGAACACGTTGTTTTTATTCTTGCAACTACCGAGGTGCAAAAACTACCTGCTACAATACTTTCTCGTTGTCAACGGTTTGATTTTAGGCGTATTGACAGTGCAAAAATTGTAAAGCGTCTTAAATATGTTGCCGAACAGGAAAACCTAACCCTTACCGACGATGCGGCTACGCTTATTGCGGCATCTGCCGACGGCGGTATGCGTGATGCACTCTCTATACTTGATTTATGTGCATCGGTAGGCACCGAAATCACCGAAGATACCGTTACAAACGTTTGCTCTATGGCGGGTAACGATTACCTTATAAAAATGGCAGACCTTATTAAAAACCGCTCTACCGAAGAGGCTTTAATGCTTATAGACCAACTGCATAATTCATCGGTAGATATGCTTAGATTACTTTCGGAATTAATACAGCATTTTCGTGACCTTATGATAGTTAAGGTTGTAAGCGGTGCAAATAAACCGATTGTTTGCTCTGCATCAAAAATGCAAGCCCTTGAAAAGCAAGCAAAAGATTTTGACATTAGAGAAATAATGGCGATTTTAAGTGTGTTGCAAGCATCATCCGGTGCTATGCAAAACGGCAACCGCCGTTGCGAAATGGAAATGGCTGTAATAAGACTTTGCAACCCACAAATACGCCAAGACCTTAATTCGCTTGAACGCAGAATTGCATCCCTTGAAAGCAATTCGGTAAAAATTAATTCTAATATGAATATCGGCTGTGCTGTAACCGAAAATGTGCCTTCTGAGCCCGATGACGAAATACCTTTGCCCGAATACCCCACGTCGCAAAGCGATATTTCAAACGGCGAAACACCACCTCAGCCCGAAACTGTATCACAAGCACAAGAGCCCGACGGCGTATATCCCGTTGAAAAATGGAACGATATTTTAGCATTACTGCGTAAAACATGTCCCATTATAGCAGGCGTTTTACAAGGTTCAAGTGCATATATTGAGGGTGACCGATTGCTTATAGACACCAACAATTCGCAATTTAGAACCCTTGTAAACGGAAACAACTCGGTTTACCGTGATTCTATAAGAAAAGCGGCTCACACAGTGCTTGGCCGTGTATATAAATTGGGTCCGTACCACGCAAAAACCGACTCTGCAAAAAGCGATGATCCACTTAAAAGTTTTGCCGAAAAACTAAAACAACTTGAAAATAATTAATTGAAATAGGAGAATTTAAAATGAAAGTACGTATACCAAACTCCGGCGGTGCCGGCAATATGAATCAAATGTTAAAACAGGCACAAAAAATGCAAGAGGATATGACAAATCTGCAATCCGACCTTGAAGCACGTGAATACACCGCAACCGCAGGCGGCGGTGCCGTTACAGTTACGGTTGACGGTAAACATCTTATAAAATCAATAAAAATTAATCCCGATGTTATTGACCCCGAAGAGCCTGAAATGATTGAAGACCTTGTTACAGTTGCCGTAAACGAAGCAATTAACAACGCAATTAAAACGGCTGAAGACGAAATGGGTGCTATTACAGGCGGACTTAATATCCCCGGTATGTTTTAATTATGAATTATAACATAGTACCCCTAACCGAACTTGTAAACCAATTTGCACGTTTGCCGGGTATTGGCAAAAAAACGGCTCAACGCTTGGCGTACAGCATTTTAGAGCAACCACCCGAACGAGCAAAACAATTTGCCGATGCACTTGTAAACGCACGTGAAAAAATACATTTTTGCAAGGTATGTCAATCGCTTACCGATTTAGATGTATGTCAAATTTGCTCTGACACACGTCGTGACAGCAGCATTATATGTGTTGTTGAAGATCCGCGTGATGTTATGGCGTTTGAACGCACCCGTGAATTCAACGGTGTCTACCACGTTTTGCACGGTGTTATTTCACCGCTTGATAACGTAGGCCCCGACAAACTAAAAATTAAAGAACTTTTGGCTCGCCTTTCAGACGGAACGGTTAAAGAAATTATTATGGCAACCAACCCCACCGTAGAGGGTGAAGCAACGGCAAGTTATATATCACATATTGTAAAGCCGCTTGATATAAAGGTTACCCGTTTAGCGTACGGCATACCCGTAGGCGGTGACCTTGAATATGCCGATGAATACACCTTAGCCCGTGCCCTTGAAGGCAGAAACGAAATATAATTTTATTTAAACGGAGTTTTTATGGAACAGAAAAAAATTGACCGCATAAATGAACTTGCACGCAAGCAAAAATCTGTTGGTCTTACCGAAGATGAAAAGGCAGAACAATTCAAATTACGTCGCGAATACATTGAGTCTTATAAAAGAAGTCTTGTTTCGCAACTTGAAAACATATACCTTGTAGAACCCGACGGCAAAAAGACCAAAATAGTACCTAAACAGTAATGAAAATTTTAATAGCAGACTGTGCAACACTTGTACAAAACAACGATTTATCGCTTGATGTATTCACTAAATACGGAGAAGTGATTTGCAACCCCAACATATCACACAAAGAGTTGCTTGAAACCGTGCATAATTATGATATGATTTTGTGCAACAAAACGGTTATAGACAAAACCATAATCGAAAAAGCCGATAAACTTAAATATATAGGTTTATTTGCCACAGGTTACAATAATATTGACACTGCCGCCGCACGTGAACACGGAATTACCGTTTGTAACGCAGGCAGTTATTCAACAAGTGCCGTGGCACAACAGGTGTTTGCATATATATTAAACCATTATAATAAAATTAATACATATAATAATTTTGTGCAAAACGGCGGTTGGCAACAATCCCCTGCTTTTTCGGTTTTGTGCTTCCCTACCGACGAACTTAAAGATAAAACTTTAGGTATTGTAGGTTATGGCAGTATAGGTAAACGTGTTGCCGAAATTGCCCTTGCTTTTGAAATGAAGGTTTTAGTTTACACCCGTACACCAAAAGCAGACCAAAATGTAACATTTGTAACCTTTGATGAACTGCTTTCAAAAAGCGATATTATAACCGCACATTGCCCGTTAAATGCTCAAAGCCGTGAAATTTTTAATTCAAACACCTTTGCTAAAATGCGTGACGGTGCATATTTTATAAATACCGCACGCGGTGGCGTTGTAAATGAGAGTGACCTTGCAAACGCTTTAAAATCAGGCAAATTATCGGGTGCTGCAATAGATGTTTTACAGCAAGAACCTATGGCTTTAGACTGTGTGCTGAAAAATATTCCCAATTTGATAATAACGCCGCATACAGCGTGGGCACCGCTTGCTACAAGACAACGGCTTTTGAAAATCGTTGAAGACAATATAACATCTTTTTTAAAAGGAACTCCCAAAAACGTTGTATCTTAAATTAAATAACATTTTAATAACAAACAGCAGGCTTTAAAACCTGCTGTTTGTATTTGTTTAGTATGTAAACATAAGATATTAAACCGCAAAAGTGTTATTCTTCGGTTTCAATATAAATTTCTTCAACTTTACGTTCAAGTTCTTTAAGCGATTCGATTGTTTTTTCAATACCGTCTAATAATGTTAAATACATTTTTTTATAATCTGCCATAATTTTTTAACTCCTTTTTTCTATTGTTCGACATAGTTTTGATTTATTTGATGAAATGTTTTAAAAAGTACTTTGTTCCACCAAAAAAATACTAACAGAATTATATTTAATTGTCAAGCAATTCGACAAACAATGTCATAAAGTTACAAAAATCGACATTTTTATAAATCACCGTACAGGTACAGTTGTGATTTTAGTTTTTAAAAATAGAACTCTAACACAAATGATGAGGTGCCGTAACGAAGGTTTTGAAAACAAGTGGTAAAGACAATTGG
>CAZUYL010000107.1:0-4442 GCA_964624945.1 uncultured Ruminococcus sp.
GCATTGCAAGTATAAATGCCCTTAAATATGTTGATTTTGCTTAAATTTATATCTAAATAGTCTATTTTTACAATCTTGATTGTGCAAAACGCACAAAAAATACAGCAAATATTGTTTTTACTACCACTTGAAATTTGTGTCGGAATAATGTATTATACTATTGTAAAAAATATAATTATAATAATACGTTTTTAACGGAGATGCTTTTTTTATGAACAAATATACAACAACAGCACTAAAAGAAATGCTTGAACGCAAACTTTCGCATAATTTCGGTGTAACGCCGTCACAGGCTTCCGATGATATTTTTTATAAAGCAACAGTTCTTGTTTTGCTTGATATTATGAGCGAACGCAAAGCAGAATTTAAAAAAGCGGCTGATGAACAGGGTGCTAAAACTGTTTACTATTTGAGTATGGAGTTTTTAATGGGCCGTTCACTCAAAAACAACCTTTACAATCTTGACCTTACCGAAAATATGCGTAAGGCACTTAAAAGTTATAAAGTAAATCTTGATAATCTTTTTGAATTAGAACCTGATGCAGGACTTGGTAACGGTGGCCTTGGCAGACTTGCCGCATGCTTTTTAGACGGCCTTTCTTCAAACAGTTATTCTGCAATGGGTTACTGCATTAAATATGAACTAGGTATATTCCGTCAAAAATTGGTAGACGGTTGGCAGACCGAAATGCCTGATTTTTGGCTACCGGGCGGCGAAGTATGGCTTGAACCGCGTCCTCATTCCGCGGTTGATGTTCATTTTGACGGTTACATTGACGATTGGTGGGATAACAACTACCACCACGTTGAACACAAAAACTACCACAATGTTCGTGCAATGCCTTATGATCTTAAGGTTGCGGGTAAAGACGGCAAAACCGTAAACGTATTACGACTTTGGAGTGCTGAATGTCAAGATTTTGATATGTCGGCATTCAGTCAAGGCGATTATGTGCGTGCTATTGAGCAACGTGCTTCTGCCGAGGCTATTTCAAAGGTTCTTTATCCTGAAGACAATCACCCAGAAGGTAAATCACTAAGACTCCGTCAGCAATATTTCTTGGTTTCTGCATCGGTTCAAGATATTTTAAACCGTCATATGCGTAAATACAATACGCTTGACAATTTGCCCGAAAAGGTAGCAATTCACATCAACGATACTCACCCAACACTTGCAATACCCGAACTTATGCGTTTGCTTTTAGATGAATGCGGTTACTCTTGGGAAAAGGCGTGGGATATTGTAACCCACACAGTTGCGTATACCAACCACACCATTATGGCAGAGGCTCTTGAATGTTGGCAGATTAACCTTTTTAAAGAAAGAATGCCGCGTATTTATCAAATTGTTGAAGAAATTGACCGCAGATACCGTCAAGATGTTATTTCTAAAACAGGTGATTTTGATCTTGCAGAACGTACTGCAGTTATTTCGGGCGGTGTTGTTCGTATGGCAAATTTGTGCGTAATTGCATCACATACAGTAAACGGTGTTTCAAAACTTCATAGCAATATCATAAAAGATGAATTGTTTAATGATTATTACAAAATGACACCCGATAAATTTACAAACGTTACAAACGGTATCGCACACCGCCGTTGGCTCTGTCAGGCAAACCCCGAACTCACTTCACTTTTGACCGAACTTATCGGTGATGGTTTTATTCAAGATGCATCACATCTTGAAAAACTTATGGCTTTTGAGAATGATAAAACCGTTCTTGACCGTTTGGCTCAAATTAAACACGGAAATAAAGTTCGTCTTGCTAATTATGTTAAAGAAAATATCGGCGTTTCAATAGACCCCGATTCAGTAGTTGATATGCAGGTTAAACGTTTGCACGAATACAAACGTCAGCATATGAATGCTTTGCATATTATTACCGATTACCTTTATCTTAAAAATAATCCAAACGCACCGTTTACGCCAAAAACATATATTTTCGGTGCTAAAGCGGCTGCAGGTTATCTTTTTGCTAAAGAAATAATACAAATGATTTATAAATTATCGGTAGTTATAAACAATGACCGTGCCGTAAATGACAAATTAAAGGTATTGTTCCTTGAAGATTACCGCGTAACACTTGCCGAACTTATGATACCCGCCGCTGAAATAAGCGAGCAAATTTCACTTGCATCTACCGAAGCGTCGGGCACCAGCAATATGAAATTTATGATGAACGGTGCTGTTACTTTAGGTACAGAAGACGGTGCCAACGTTGAAATACACAAAGCCGTAGGTGATGATAACATCATAATTTTCGGTATGCAAACACCCGAAGTTTTAAAAATTCAAAAAACAGGTTATTCACCAATGTCTTATTACAACAATAATTTCGATTTGCGTAATGCACTTGATTTTATTGGCAAAGGAATAGATGGTAAGCAGTTTGATAACATTTATAACACACTTAAAAATGTTGATCATTATATGGCACTTGCCGATTATGCCGATTATTGCAATGCACATAATAAGGCTATGGAGCTTTACAATCAACCTGATGTTTGGAATCGTATGTCACTTGTAAATATAGCAAAATCGGGCATATTTGCTGCTGATCGTTCTATTGATGATTATGCTAAAAATATTTGGCATTTAGGTAAAGTAAAATAATGAATTATTACCCTTACGATTCACGAAATAATTTATACCGTTCGCATTTAGGTGCCGTACCCGCAGATGAAAATCTGCGGATACGGCTATTGTTGCATAAAGATGCCCATGTTCACGAGGCATATTTGTCTTTGCTTGATGACAGTAATAATTCTTGTTCAAAAATTTTGCTTACTCCTGCCGAATGGCTTGAAGATTATAGATTTTATGACTGCGATTTGCAATTATCACAGGGGCTTTATTGGTATAATTTTTGCTATAGCAGTGATTACGGCGAGTTTTTTGTAGTAAAGTCAAAACACGGTTTGGGCGTAGTTTCGCAAAATGACGGTGATCGTTTTCAACTTACCGTTTACGAAAATAATTTTGATACACCCGAATGGCTCAAAGGCGGTTTGATTTATCAAATTTTCCCCGACAGATTTTTTAATTCGGGTGTTTCTAAAAGCAATGTTCCCGAAGATAGATTTATTTGTTCTGATTGGAATAAAATTCCCGAACATAAGCAAAACAACGGTTTGTGTTCGCTTGGTAACGATTATTACGGCGGTGACCTTAAAGGTATTGAAGAAAAAATGCCATATTTAGCCGAACTCGGCGTAAATTGTATATATCTTAATCCAATTTTTGAGGCACATTCAAACCACCGCTACAATACCGCAAATTACGAAAAAATTGATAGTCTTTTAGGTGATGAAAATAGCCTTAAAAGTTTATGTGATACGGCTAAAAAACATGGTATAAAAATTATACTTGACGGTGTTTTTTCACATACTGGTGACGATAGTATTTATTTTAACCGAAACGGTAGATACGGTAACAGCGGTGCTTACCGCGATTATAATTCGCCTTACCGTGAATGGTTTAAATTTTATAATTACCCCGACGATTATGATGCATGGTGGGGTGTAAAAACTTTGCCCGAAACTAATGAAGATAACGAAAGTTTTACCGAATATATAACAGGCGATAACGGAATTTTAAGAAAATATTTAAGACTTGGCATAGGTGGTTGGCGTCTTGATGTTGCCGATGAATTGCCTGATAATTTTTTAGATAAACTGCGTATTGCGGTAAAAAGCGAAAACAAAGATGCTTATATTTTGGGCGAAGTTTGGGAAGATGCAACCAACAAGATTAGTTACGGCTCTCGCAGACGCTTTTTACGTGGCGGTCAACTTGACAGCGTTATGAATTATCCGTTTGCTAATGCAATACTTGATTTTATCCGTTACGGCGGCGGTGAGGCACTATCTGAAACGGTGCATACAATTTTAGAAAATTATCCTAAATGTTCTGTAGATACACTTATGAACCATTTAGGCACACACGATACCGCACGTGTGCTTACCTTGCTTGGTAAAACCGATGCTTTTATCGGTAACCGTGATTGGCAGTCTGTTCAAAAATTATCCAATACAGAGTATCAAAACGCTGTAAGGCGTTTAAAGGCGGCTGCCGTAATACAATATACTTTACCGGGTGTTCCGTCACTCTTTTACGGTGATGAAGCAGGCGTTCAGGGTTATGGTGATCCTTTCTGCCGTGCAACGTACCCTTGGGGTAATAAAAATACGGAACTTTTAAATTTTTATAAAGCTTTAGGTGCTGTGCGAAAAAATTGCAAAGCATTTAAAGACGGCGATTTTTATACACTTTATGCCGATTTTAATTCTTTGGCATACACACGTAAATCGCAGGGCAGTATTGCGTTTATTGCTGTAAACCGTGGCGTTAATGAATTTTGCTTCGATTTACCGAAAGAGTTTAAAAATTGTAAAAAGTTTTTCGGTAAAATGCTTCAAAACGGCAAAATAAACCTTTACGA
>CAZUYL010000108.1:0-4426 GCA_964624945.1 uncultured Ruminococcus sp.
CTATTATATTTGTATAATTATAATTTCCGAGAGGATGTAAAAAAATGGATAATTCACAAAAAACTATGGATATGATTGTAAACCTTGCTAAAGGCAGAGGTTTTGTTTACCCCGGCAGCGAAATATACGGCGGCCTTGCAAACGCGTGGGATTACGGCCCTTTGGGTGTTGAACTTAAAAACAACATTAAACGTGCTTGGTGGAAAAAGTTTGTTCAGGAAAATCAGTACAACGTAGGTCTTGACAGTGCTATTATTATGAATCCTGAAACTTGGGTGGCATCGGGTCACCTGGGCGGTTTTTCGGATCCGCTTATGGATTGCCGTCAATGCAAAACACGTCACCGTGCCGACAAACTTATCGAAGATTATGTTGCCGAAAACGGTCTTGATGATAATCCTGCCGCTATGACCGACAGCGAAATGATGGAATACATAAAAGAAAAGCAAATTGCTTGCCCCGACTGCGGTTCACACGATTTTACCGATATACGTAAGTTTAACCTTATGTTTAAAACATTTCAGGGTGTTACCGAAGACAGTTCTTCAACACTTTATTTACGCCCCGAAACCGCACAGGGTATATTTGTTAACTTTAAAAATATTCAGCGTACCACACGCCGTAAATTGCCTTTCGGTGTAGGTCAAATAGGTAAATCTTTCAGAAACGAAATCACCCCCGGTAACTTTATTTTCCGTATACGTGAATTTGAACAGATGGAACTTGAGTTCTTCTGTAAACCGGGCACCGACCTTGAATGGTTTGATTATTGGCGTAGTTTCTGCCGTGATTGGCTTTTAAACCTCGGTATAAAAGAAGAATCACTCAGACTTCGTGACCACGATAAAGATGAACTTTGTTTCTATTCAAAGGCTACTACCGACTTTGAATTCTTGTTCCCGTTTGGTTGGGGAGAACTTTGGGGCGTTGCAGACCGCACCGATTATGACCTTACCCAACACGCCGAACATTCGGGCGAGCCTATGGAATATTTTGATCCCGAAACAAATGAAAAATACGTGCCTTATGTTATTGAGCCGTCTTTGGGTGCCGACCGTGTAACACTTGCATTCCTTTGCAACGCTTACGATGAAGAAATCGACGAAAAGGGTGACAAGCGTATGGTATTGCGTTTGCATCCTGCATTGGCACCGTTTAAAGCAGCAGTTCTTCCGCTTTCTAAAAAACTTTCGGATAAAGCAATGGAAATTAAAAATGACCTTGCAAAAGAATTTATGGTTGATTTTGACGATGCGGGTTCAATCGGTAAGCGTTACCGCCGTGAAGATGAAATCGGCACACCTTTCTGCATAACTTATGACTTTGAAAGCGAAACCGACGGTTGCGTTACCGTTCGCGAACGTGACACAATGCAACAGGTTCGTATTCCGATAGCAGAACTTAAAGATTATATCGCAGAAAAAATCAAGTTTTAAAATTTGAATTTTAATATTACTTTTGGAGGAGCAATATGGCAACACAAATTTTAATGATGTTTGCAATGCTTGTAGGCGGACTTGCGTTTTTCCTTTACGGTATGAGTACTATGTCTTCAGGTCTTGAGCAAATGGCAGGCGGCGGTCTTGAACGTGCAATGAAAAAGGTTACCTCAAACGATTTTTTTGGTTTCTTTTTAGGTGCAGGTATAACCGTTGCAATTCAGTCTTCATCGGCTATGACCGTTATGCTTGTAGGTCTTGTAAACTCAGGCATAGTTGAATTTGGAAATACTTTCGGTATGATAATGGGTTCAAACGTGGGTACTACACTTACCGCTTGGATATTAAGCCTTGCAGGTATTGGTGAGGGTAACTTTTTTATAACCCTTTTGCAACCTATGACATTTGCCCCTATTCTTGCTTTTATAGGCATAGTAATTCGTATGCTTTCTAAAAGCGAAAAGAAATGCAATTTAGGCATTATATTTATAGGATTTGCCGTGCTTATGTACGGTATGGAACTTATGAGCGATTCAATGGTAAGTGTAAGAACCATACCCGGTTTTGATTTATTTTTGGCAAGTCTTAAAAGCCCGATAATTGCATTGCTTGTTTCAACCGTGTTTACGGGTATTATACAGTCTTCAGCCGCAACAATAGGTATTGTTCAGGCGTTGGCTCTTTCAGGCGGCATAACATGGCAAATGGCAATACCGTTGGTTCTCGGTGCAAACATAGGCACCTGTGTTACATCGCTTATTTCAAGCGTTGGCACAAATAAAAACGCAAAACGTGTTGTTATAATGCACTTCTTTGTTAATGCTTTCGGCTCATTGCTTTGTATGATTATTATGTACGGTATGGAAATTTTCGGTGTTCAAATACTTGCCGCTGAAATTGATATGGTGGGCGTTGCAATTATACACACAATGTTCAACCTTGTTACAACGGTTGTTTTGTTCCCGGTAAAGAAATACGTTATAAAATTCTGTACAAAAATTATTCCGAATGTCGAAGAAAAACAGCATACCGCATTTTTGGACGAGCGTATATTCAACAATACACCGCTTGCTATCAGCGAGTGTCAGCGTCTTGCAAATGAAATGGCGGAATACACACGTACTGCAATTTTAACATCGCTTGATTTAATATGGGCTTATGATGAACAAAAAGATAAATACGTTCGCGAAACCGAAGCCATTACCGATAAATACGAGGACAAGTTAGGTACATATTTGGTACGTCTTAGCAGCAGCAATCTTTCGGAAGAAGATTCGCATATTGTTTCACGCATTTTACATTCTTTAAGCGATTTAGAACGCATAAGCGACCATTCGCTTAATATTTGCGGCGGTGCACTTGAAATCAAAGAAAAAAATATTGAGTTTTCTGAAAAAGCCAAAGAAGAACTTACTGTTCTTACCGATGCTTTAAGAGAAATTGTTAATATTACAATAGATTCTTTTGTAAACGACGATTACGAATCCGCACTTCACGTAGAGCCTATTGAACAGGTAATCGATGATTTGAAAGAAGAACTCAAAACACGCCACATCGACCGTTTGCAAAGGGGTGAATGCACCGTAGAAATAGGTTTTGTATTCTCTGATTTGCTTACGAATATTGAACGTGTTTCAGATCATTGCTCAAACATTGCGGTTTACACAATTCAACAAGACTCACCTAAACTTGATACGCACAAATATTTAAGAAAAATGCGTAATGCCGACGGTAAATTTGCCGAAGAGTACGTTGAATACGAGAGAAAATACAGTATCGACTAAGAGGTGTTTTTATGTTTAAAAAACTTTTGGCTGTATCATTATGTTTAACATTGGCTTTAGGCGTTGTGGGTTGTAAAGCCGATACAACACCTAAATATACCGAAAAACAGTTTGATATTTCAGGCTTTTGGGCACCGTATGAAATAAGCGAAGAAAGTTTTAAAACCTATAAAGATGCAGGTTTTACAACACTTGCTATGATTAACCACGCACTTGATAAAACAAGTGAAAATCAGTTTTATTTAGGTTCGGTTCGCACACAAAAGGCACTTGAAATATGCAAAAAAGTAGGGCTTAAAGCAATTTTGAATTACAACGATTGGGTTGCTACGTGGTCCGAGAATAATGAAAATTACTACAGCGAAACCCCGTTTAGCCAATTTGATATTTACGGCGATTACAAGGATATAATCACGGGTGTTCATATTTATGACGAACCTAGAAAAAGCGATATGGATACTGCTGCAAATAAAACATTTGTAAATGATTTTAAAAAGGTATATCCAAATGCCGACTACATAGTAAATCTTATTCCTATGACGGCATTAACAACACGCGGATTTATTACTTACGATGAAATGATGCAGGTTTATGAAGACAGTATTATGAGTCAGTTTGAAAATCCGTATGTTTCGGTAGATGTTTACCCATTCCACGAGGGTATGTCCGAAGACGACCAAACTCTTGCACAAAATTACCGTTATATAGCCGAGTCGGCTAAAAAATACGGCGTTAAGCCTGCGTATATATTACAGGCAAGTGTAGGCGGCGGTGAGTTTGAGCAACGCCTAAGTGAAAGTGATTTGCGTTGGGAGATTAACTCTGCCCTTGCTTTCGGTGCCGATACTTTGCAGTATTATTGCTATTCTGTGCCTAAAAGTTTTAATAATGACGGCAGCGTCAATTATATGTATGATAACTGCATTTTAAATCAAGACAACACACCGAGTGATGTTTACTACAGTTTGCAAAAACTGCATAAAGAAATACAGTCGTACGCAAGCGTTATACTCTCTTACGATTGGGACAGCAGTTACGCAATAGAGGGCACCGATGATTATACATTTAGATTAAGCGGCATTTTGTATGACGAAAAATTTGAAGAGGTTAAACTTGAAAATGATGAGTATTACGTAACTTCTACCGCTACACAAGATACCCTTTTAAGCCGTTTTACAAGCGAAGAGTACGGCAACGCATATA
>CAZUYL010000109.1:0-4387 GCA_964624945.1 uncultured Ruminococcus sp.
CTTTTAATATGGTAATATATGTGAAAACAATATAATAAAAATATTTTAATTTTAAACGGATACTCGAATTTAGAGTATCCGTTTTTTAGGAGGAAAATTTTATATGGCAATAAAAACATTAAAATATACCGTTGGTCAAGGCGGTATAACCCCTGTTTTTGAACGTAATGCAGGTGTGCAGTACGATCATAAAAAAACACAACTTGAATTTGTGCTTGAAGATGAATTTTATGATTTGATTGTGGGTGAAATAAAGTCGGGCACGGCAACTTACCGTTTTGACTGTTACGACGGTGAGGGCGGTTTGCACCAAAGTGAATATTATCCGCTAAACACCAAAAAAATCGAACCATACCTGCTTGAATATTGGGTTACAAAATTCGGGGGCAAAATTAAGGTTTGTTTTATAATAACAATTTCATCTGACAGTCAAACTCAGGCAGAATTTTATAATGAAACCGTAGTGCTAAACCTTAAAGATATGCCCGAAAATGCAGATGATGCAAAAAATTATAAAAGTGTTACAACACTTGCACAAGCGGTTAAAAACAATGCAAAAACGGCTACTAACGCTATGAAAGAGGTAAAAACCGCTTTATATGAAATTAAAAAAATTAAGGCGTTGCTTGAAAACGCCGAATGGGTATTCGAGGGCAATCAGGGTGAAATTGACCTTGATTTTATAGTTGAGTCCGACTTTGATTTAAACAGCAAAAATGCGTTGGCTAATTCAAGCATTACAAAACGTTTTGATAAGGTCGACAAAGATTTAAAATCTTTAAAAGAGGGGTTTGCTTGGCAGACGATAGACGAGTTGCTACTTGCTTTGCGTGATCAAATATTTTTAGAGGCACACCCTGTGGGTTCTTTGTATTGGTCGATGTCGCCTATAAGTCCTGAAAGGCTTTTCGGCGGTAAATGGGAGCAAGTAACCGATGTGTTTATCTTGGCTGCAGGTGAAAGGGCGGCAGGTTCGGTAGGCGGTGAAGCAACACATCCGCTTACTAAAAGTGAAATGCCCGCACATAATCATATGTTTAATCCGTCAGCCAACGTAGACGGCGTTGATTTTGTTGTACCTACACACAGTGGCGGCAGCGGTATATCTTCTATAGGCATAAACGGTGATGCATATTATCCGGGGCATTGGGCAACAAGCACTTGGGGTACATACAATTCGGGTGAAGGCAAGGCACATAACAATATGCCGCCCTATTTGGTTGCTTATTGTTGGAAAAGAATTAACGACGAGGAGGAATAATTATTATGTCAGACAGAATTAAGGCTAAAGTAAGATTTGCTTTTAAATCTAAAACAATTTCAGAGTGGGAAGGTGAAAATCCCGTTTTGCTTGCAGGTGAACACGGTGTTGCTACCGACGGTGTAGGTATGCAACGTGAAAAAATAGGTGACGGCGTTACACCTTGGAATAATTTGCCTTGGTGGAAGGTTGACTCACCCTATGAAACGGCGTTAAAAAACGGTTTTAAAGGCACCGAGTCACAATGGCTTGCAAGTCTTAAAGGCGAAAAAGGAGATAAGGGTGAAAAAGGCGACCGTGGTGAAGCAGGTACTGCTATAAACGTTGATACAACCTATAACCCCGAAAGCAATAACGGTCAAAGCGGTAAAGCGGTAGCCTCTGCCATAAAAAACAAGTTAGATAAACAGGAATTATCATCTAAACGCAAAACGGGTGACTGTTACGATAAAATAGGTTTGTATGCCGCTATTGATATCGGCAGCGGTGACAAACAGGCAATTTTAAGTGCTAATCATTCTGCGGTTGAAAATACAATTCCCGTAAGAGACCGCAACGGTTCTATTGCCTGCAAAATAGCAATCAAAGACGGTGACGGCAACAATTATACGGGTGCCGCCGCTCCGCACACGTGGGTAAATGACCGATTAAATTCGCTTAACGAAAGTATGAACGGTTCTTTTGCAGAAATGTCACAACGAATTGACTCAAGCAACACATCAATTAGTGTAATTAAAAGATCCTTAAACCTAAAACAAATCACCGTAAAGCAAATTGAGGCAGGCAAAACAGCACGTCTTGAGCCCAACAAAATATACGCTTTTTTGAAAAACGGTTCAAGTAATAAGTGCAGTATCGGTTTGGCGGATGATGTAAACGGCACAAATTTTGAGGTGTTTAACGCAGGTACCGATGATGAAATAACAATGAAATTCGGTATTGTTATAATTCCTAACAATACAATGGGCAATTCAAAAGAATATCCGCCTGCATATTACGGTGTTGCGGTTATTGACAAAACGGTTGCTTTAACAACTGCGGTATCAAGCAAAAAATTTAAGGTTTTAAAATCTGATTTAGGCAGCAAACACATAATTGCAAAAGCCGATTCGGACGGTAGTTTTATGCTTTGGGAAGTTTCGCTTCAAGGTGAGGTGTAAATATGAGTATTACAACAATTTTATCACTTATAGGTGAAGTAGGTGTACTTGCAGGTGTATTTGTGCCGATTGTAACCCTTGTGCTTAAATTGGCAAACGGTACAAAATGTCAACTCAGAAGTGAAATGCTTAGAATTTATTATCATAATCATACAAATGCCAAAATACGCCAATACGAATACGAAAATTTTATATTTTTGTACGAGGCGTATAAGACTTTAAAGGGCAATTCTTTTATTGACAGAATTTACAGCGAAGTAAAAAAATGGGAAATTATAACTTGAAAGGGGCAATATAATATGTCGATGAAACAGTACGGCAAAACGGCAAACGTACAACTTAGTGCAAATTTAAAATCAAATGAGTTTGCGTGTAAAGGGGTGGGTTGTTGTAACATTGTCATTATTGATGAGCAGTTAGTGGCATATGTGCAAAAAATACGTGAACACTTTAACGCACCCGTAACAATAAATTCGGGTTACCGTTGCACAAGGCACAACAAGGCGGTAGGCGGTGCGGCAAATTCATACCACACTAAAGGTATGGCGGCGGATATTGTTGTAAAAGGCGTTGCACCGCTTGATGTTGCAAAATATTCCGAAAGCATAGGTGTGCTTGGCATTGGACTATACGAAACCGCAAAAGACGGATATTTTACACATATTGACACACGTACTAAAAAATCATTTTGGTACGGTCAAGGTCAAGCAAAGCGTGATACATTCGGCGGTGCAACAACTTTTTCGGTAATCGAATGGCAAAAAGCAGCTATAAATGACGGCTTTAACTTTTCTAAATACGGTGCCGACGGCAAATGGGGTAGTGAAAGCGAATCGGTGGCAAAAAAAGCAATCTGTAAAAAGTATGCTGTTTATAAAAACAAAAACCTTACAGCACTAATTCAAAAAGCAGTCGGAGTAACACCTGACGGAAAATTCGGAAATAACACTGAAACGGCAGTCAAAGAATGGCAAAAGGCAAACGGACTTACTGCCGATGGTGTTGTAGGTCTTAACACGTGGAAGAAACTGCTCGAATTTTAAAGCAAAATAAAAGCAGTTTAATTTAAGGGGGATTTTTTTTAAATGAAAATTACAGCAAAAACAAAAAATTGGCTTCGTGCCGCAGGTGTGCGTGCGGTAAAAACCTTAGCACAAACCGCTGTTGCCACAATAGGCACTTCGGCAATAATTTCGGCTGTGGATTGGAAAGTGGTAATTTCGGCATCGCTTTTGTCGGGTTTACTTTCTATTCTTACAAGCATTAGCGGCCTGCCCGAAGTTAAAGAATAAACTAATAATTACACCCCTTTTTGCATAAACTGTTAAGGGTGTTATAAATGGTATTTAATTTTAACTTGAAAAAATTTTTAATAAGCATAGGTATTCCGCTTGCAACAGGCGGTTTGGCAGCGTTGCTTACAAAAGACAGTATGGATTTATATTCTAAAATAAATCAGCCGCCGCTTTCACCACCTGGGTGGCTTTTTCCTGTTGCGTGGACAATTCTCTATTTGCTTATGGGCATATCACTTTATTTAATATGGAACAACAGCACAGATTACAATTTTAAAAAAGTTGCATTTATACTTTTTTCGGTGCAGTTGATACTGAATTTTATTTGGTCGTTAGTGTTTTTTAATTCGCGGCAGTTTACGGCGGCGTTTATAATTTTAATATTTATGTTTATTTTTACACTTTTTATGACCTTGCGATTTTATAAAATAAATAAAATATCGGCATTTTTGCAAATACCGTATATTTTATGGCTTACTTTTGCCGCATATCTAAATTATGCTATTTGTGTATTAAATTAAAAATTGGGCAATCCGAATTTGGATTGCCCTTTTTTGCTTTTTTATTTGGTACGGTAAATAAACTTAACCTGACCGTCGACATTGTCTGAAATGCCCGAAAAATTTATATTTTGGTGAAAATGAAAAAACGTCAGACGGCAGGGCATATAT
>CAZUYL010000110.1:0-4238 GCA_964624945.1 uncultured Ruminococcus sp.
ACCTATCAACTGCCAGCCTGTTTGCATATAACCGATCTCATCAAAGTAATACCAACTGCCGTCGATTTGTGCCCAACCTGTTGCATAACCTTTAGGACTATCGTTCTTGTACCACCAGCCTATACCGTCATTTTTCCATTCGTTAACTACAGGTAATTTTTCAATTACAAGGTCTTCGGCTTTTACTTCTTTAGTAGCATCTTCATCTTCAAAGAGTTTTTCACAATCTTTACAGATGTAGTGTTCTTTTGTACCCTCGGTTGTAGTTGTTGCAGAAACTTCTGCTACAAACTCAACGTTCTGGTGACCTGTTGCTGTGCCCTCTTCAACTATTGTTGTAAGAGGGTTTGTTGATTTTTCATCTGCTTTAAGGTCAAAGTCTTTGTCACATTTTGAGCAATGTCTGTGTGCTACGGTTGCATCTTCTGTACAAGTAGCCGCTGTTGCTTCTATATCTTCACCAAATGTATGACCTGTTGCAGAAACAACAGTTGTTTCAAGATATTCAGTTGATTTTATATCTGCATTAACATCAAAGTCTTTTTCACAAACTGAGCAATGTTTGTATGCTACGTTACCGTTTTCGGTGCATGTTGCAGGGTTTGCATCTACATTTCCACCGAATGTATGACCTTTAGCACTTTCGCTTACAATTGTTGTAAGTGCATTAGCCATAGGTTCGGTATTGCTTGCTGTATCTGCGAAATCGTTGTCACAAACTGAGCAATGTTTGTATGCTACTGTGCCGTCGCTTACGCAAGTTATGGTCTTTGCAGGTACTACTTCACCAAATGTATGACCTGCTTCAAAATCTTCTTTAGCTGCAACTTCGCTTTCGTAACCGCAATCACATACATATTTACCTGTAGGTGCTGTTACGCAGTCGCCTGCTGTTTCTTGTTGCCATGTTTTGCCTGTGTGTGTACATGCATATTTACATGCTGTACAAATGTGGTCGTCACCAAAGGTGTGTGGTATTGTTACGGTTGTTTTACCGCAAGCACAAGTTTCGGTGTGACCGTCGCCTGCTTTAGCGTCAAATTTAATAAAGTTGTGGAATGATCTTAAAAGAATTTCGTCTTCAGTAGCGGCGAAAACATTTGACCAATCAAGTGTTTTTGCTTCTTTAACAAAATCTTCAATTGTTTCTGATGTAATTGTTTTAATGTTGTTGTCAGCATAAGTTTGTTCATAAGGTGCACCTGCACTGCTGATTGCTTCAAATGTAACATCGCCCGATTCGGCATCGGTAAATACATTTTTAAAGCAACTTGCTATAGATGAACGCCAACTAAATACTTTAAGGTTGTACGGTGTAGTACCAAGAATTACGCTGTCTTCAACTGTGTTGTAGAAATATACTGCCTCTGATACGCCTTCAACAGCGGGTGTTATAACACGATCGCCGTCTGCTGACGGATAAAGCGGTAATTCAAAAGATGTTTCATCTTTTGTGTTTGTAGCATCGTTATCGTATACCAAGCAGTTTTTAATTGTATAGGTTTCGCCTGTACCAAGACCTGTGAGCACACCTGACTTATTGCCTGCTTCAGTTGTTACCATATAGTTGTTTGAAACTTCACAGCCGTCAATTGTAACGTGACCGTTAACACAAGCACCGCCTGCTGCGTAATAAGTTTCTCCTATAAGTGCACCTACACCCTTTGTTGCATGGCTTGATTTAATGTAAGAATTTTTAATTGCAATGTTTTTAAATATAACGCCTTCGTTATCGGTATTAACATTTTCTTTTGTGCCTGCTTTACCGCCGTCAACAGCAGGGAAAAGTGCCGGTGCAAAACCTTTAGTACCGTCGTTTTCTACGTACATACCGTAAACTTGAACACCGTTACCGTCAAAGTTACCGTCAAATACGTTCCAATTATATTCTTTGCCCCAGTTAATTTTGCCTTCTAATTTTTCAAAATATTCTTTAACTGCATCTGCACTGTCAAGTGCCATAAGTGCTTTTGCGTCTACAACGCTTTCGGGTTGAAGAATAATAACATCTACATCGTCAGAAACTTTATAGAATTTACATTCAGAAACAGTATTATTTGTTTTCCAAGCAAGTTGTGCCAACTGTTCGGCATTTTCAATTATATATGGGTTTTCTTTGGTACCGCTACCTTTTGTTATGGCTTTGTATGTACCGTCCCAATATTTAATGTTAAGGTTGCAAGGTTTAATTGCACCGCAATCGCACTTGCCGTCTTTAGCGTAAACATGTGCTACTTCAACACCGCCAAAACCACATTCGCAAGTAGCGGTATGTGCGTTACCCTTGTTAATAACGGTGAGTTTTTTGTGGAAAGATGCAGGTTCGGGCATAGCGGTTTTATCTGCAAGCCAATCTTTACCCCATGCAAGTTTCGGCATATTTGTTATTGCCGCAGAACCCTGCATTTGATTAGTAGTAAGAGTTGTTATATTACCTGCATAAGTGCTGTCAACCGCTTGATCAGTATAAACACCTGTAAAATAAGCAGGTTTAACAAAATTAGTATTATTGCTATTGTAATTTGTAGATATAGGTGATGTTCCTATAGAAACAGAGTTGTTATAAGAAGGTGTTATACCGTAACCGTTTGCACTTGTAGCAACAAAACCGCCTACAGCACCGCCTTTTGATGCCACAAGAGTATTGTTTATTACTATACAGTTGTTAACGTCAGTGCCACGCCAACTGCAATTTCCTAATATTGTACCGGCACCGCCACTAGTTCCGTCAGTTGCTATTGATTCAATCAAACAATCTTTAACAATACAATTCTCAAAAATAACTTTTGAGCCACCCGAATTTTCATTCTTGCCTGCTATTGCACCAGCAGAATAACCAATAAAATACGAATTCTGTATTTTCAAATTTTTAATTGTAATCGGTTTTGAAGTAGTACCATCGGGAGATGTAACTTGACAAAACAGACCTGCCGCTATGCCGTTATGATCGGTTGAATCAGCATAAGCGTTATAAAATACTGCACCGCCGGCATCAAAATTGCCTTTAAATACCGCAGCGGTAACATTACGTATGTTAACCCATTTTGTTGTTGAATTTTTTATATCTTCAGCGGTAGACTCTAATGTAATATTAGGAGCCGCGTGCATATCTACTGCTGTGATTTCGGGGTCTAATTTGTAATATTTGTCTGTTGTGTTTCCGTTCTTAATTTCGTAATACAATTCAGCAATAGTAGTAAGAACTATTGCATCATCCCAACTTGTACCTTTGTGTGTGGTATCTGCCGGAGATTTCATGTTATCGAAACTAAATACGTCAGTCTTGCCTGTTGCGGCACTTGCTGTAAAGCCAACGCCTGTAAACATAGACATTGCCAATAGAGCAAACGCCAAAACAAATGCGAGCATCTGCTTTGTGTTTTTAAATACTTTTGACATTTAAAAACCATTCCTTTCTGTTTGGGTTAAACCCTAATATTTTGTTTTTGCAAAAACAACTCTTTTTAACCTAAAAAAGCAAGAAAAGTTAAATTCGCAAATACGTTAATTATAATGTAACACAATAATCACAAAATTTCAATAGTTTTTTAGTAATTTTTATTCAATTTTGATAAAAAGTTTTTGACAAATTGTGAATTTTTGCACTGTTGTTCTGTATAAAACCTTAAATTTCGACGGCGTTTTCGGTCATTTTTTTGAAACCTGCACAAAAGAACTGTTAAATTGCACAAATACCCCACATCAAATTTGTGCGGCTTAATACTGTACAATACACAATGCATAATTACAATGGTAATTTAAAATTCTCTGTAGCGATATTAAAGCAACGAGAGAGATTGTTGCAATCGCAACGCAAACCTCATTATTCCGAAAAAATGTTAAAGCAATCAAAAAAACAACATACCCTTATTATTCTTAAAAAATTTAAAACAATCAACAACGAAACCCACATACTTTAAAAAATGTTAAAACTATCGGTAACATTATAAAAGCCACATTATTTTGAATATGCTTTAAACAAATAAGCGACGTACAAAACGCAACGATATTAAAAAACGATATTAAAAATCGGTGGCATCACAAAAACACGCACTATAAAAAAACAATTTAAATAATAGACGGTCGCAACCGTAAAAACACAACCGCAAAAACGCCCAAGCATCCAACCGCACAAAAAACAAAAAAAGCAACCGCATTAGCGATTGCTTAATATAAACTGATTATTGAAATCGTACCCAAAAAACTGAACAAAGGGAATGAAAGAGAGGATTGAAAAA
>CAZUYL010000111.1:0-4170 GCA_964624945.1 uncultured Ruminococcus sp.
ATATAATATATATGAACAATAATAAAAAGGAGTATCAACTTTATGAGTTTTATTAATGATGATTTTATTTTAACCAATGAAACCGCAAAAAAACTTTACCACGATTACGCTGAAAAAATGCCGATAATCGACTACCATTGCCATATAAATCCGCAAGAGATTTATGAAAATAAAAAATTTAAAAACATAACTGAAATATGGCTCGGCGGTGACCATTACAAATGGCGTCTTATCCGTAGCAACGGCGTGTCCGAAAACGAAATCACAGGCAATGCCGATGATTACACAAAGTTTTTGCGTTTTGCAGAAATGTTACCTCGTGCTATAGGCAACCCAATGTATCATTGGAATCACCTTGAACTCAAGCGTTATTTTGACTATGACGGAATTTTAAGCGGCAAAACTGCAGAAGAGGTTTGGAACCTTTGCAACGAAAAATTGGCAAGTGACGATATGTCGGCTTGCAACATTATCAAAAAGTCAAATGTTAAAATGATAGGCACTACCGACGACCCGATTGACAGTCTTGAATGGCACAAAAAAATTGCCGATGAGGGTGTTTGCTCGGCACAGGTGTTACCGTCATTCCGCCCCGATAAAGCGGTTAATATTGACAAAGCAGGCTTTACCGATTATATTAAGGCATTGTCATCGGCTGCCGATATGCCTATAAATACCGTTGCCGATGTTAAAGCGGCACTTATTAAAAGACTCGACTTTTTCTGTGAAATGGGTTGTAAAGCAACCGACCACGGTCTTGATTATATTCCGTTTGAAATCGGTACAGAAAAAGAGATCAATAAGGTATTTAAAGCGGTTATGAAGGGCAAATCAATTACTGCAAAACAAGCCGATATGTATAAAACCGACATTTTGGTGGCACTCGGTAAAGAGTATGCAAAACGCGGCATAGTAATGCAAATTCATTACAGCGTTCAGCGTAATACCAACAGTGCTATGTTTGGTAAAATCGGTGCGGATACAGGTTTTGATACAATTTCAAACCGTCCTTGCAGCGAGGCACTTACAGGTCTTTTAAATGAATTGGCAAAAGACGATTTATTGCCCAAAACCATAATTTATTCACTTAACCCTCACGACAACGAAATGATTGACACCGTTATAGGTGCATTCCAAGGCACCGAAGCGGCAGGCAAAATTCAACACGGTTCGGCTTGGTGGTTCAGCGATACCAAATCGGGTATGGAAACACAACTCAAATCACTTGCAAATCTGTCACTTCTCGGCAATTTTGTTGGTATGCTTACCGATTCACGCAGTTTTCTCTCGTACACCCGTCACGAATATTTCAGACGTATACTCTGCAATGTGTTGGGCACTTGGGTAGAAAACGGCGAATACCCTGCCGATATTGAAACATTGGGTCAAATAGTACAAGATATTTGCTACAACAATGCGGCAAGATATTTCGGAATAGAATAATATTTTAAATAGTTTAAGGTCGGTTGGCATAGTGCTAACCGACCGTTTTTTATATTATAACAGGTTGAATTTGTTTGGCGTATAGGGCGTTTTCAATCGTTTGCGGTATTTTTGTAAAATCGCACACAAGCGAGGTGTTTTTGCCTATGGGGTCATCTTGACCGTAGGGCACAAAATAGATATTTTGCGTATTGTGTAAAAGGCCTATATTTTTGGCGGTAGCACCAAGTGCATCGTTTGTTGCAATGCCCAACACTACGGGTTTATTGTTACGCAGATGTGCTTTTACAGCCATGGTTACGGGTGTGTCGGTAATGCCTAAAGCAATTTTTGAAAGGGTATTCCCCGTGCAGGGGGATACAACAATTATATCAAGCAGATTTTTAGGGCCAATCGGTTCTGCGGCGGATATTGTGTGTATAATAGGTTTTTCGCAAATTTTTTCTACTTCGGCATTAAATTCGCTTGATTTTGCAAATCGGGTGTCGGTGGTATAAGTGATTTGTGACATAATGGGGGTAATATCAATATCTGTTTTTGCAAGTTCTTTAAGCAAGGCAAGTGATTTGTTTATCGTGCAAAAAGAACCGCAAAACGCATAACCTAATTTTA
The DNA here is from genome assembly GCA_964624945.1 of uncultured Ruminococcus sp. Classification (GTDB taxonomy): domain Bacteria; phylum Bacillota; class Clostridia; order Oscillospirales; family Acutalibacteraceae; genus UBA737. Next base: position 2,056 of record CAZUYL010000111.1, read on the forward strand.
ATTTTTGCATAGCCATTCTCCTATAAGTTGATTTGCGGTTTGTGCTATTATTTTTGCGGCGGTTTTTGGTGCGGTTTTTGCGGGTATTGCAGGCAATTTTAAAGCATTTATACCAAAAGCTTCTGCTTTTTCAAAATTTATGCAACCTTTGGTTGACAGGTCATAAAGATACAAATTTTTAAGGTTTTCAAAATCTTTTTCACCAAAAATATCAACGTCAACCGTGTTGAAAATAATATCAAAATTTTTGGCTTTTTCTGGTACGTCACCCGTGTGTATACGCCCGATACCACGTGCATCAAGAAATGCAAAATCAGTGGGTTTTCGTGCCGAGACGGTAATGTTACTTTTAAAAGCCAAAAGCCTTTCAACAAGAATTTTTGCCACTCTGCCGTAACCTATTACCAAAACATTTGATTGCCATAAACAAAACGGAATATCGTTTATCGCTTTGGCAATAGCACCTTCGGCTGTGGGCACCGCATTTAAAATCGAAAAAGAGTCAAGTTTTAGATAATTTACGCAGTTTTCTTTTTCAAAGTCATATCCGCAACTTAAAACAAGAGTATCTTTTTTTAACCGATTTATGCTGTCAAGCGGTATGATTTTATCACTTTGTGGGCAAAAAACAGTTTTGCCATCACGTGTTGTAGGAACAGGTAGTAAAATTACATCTGCTTTTTCTGGGTTACCGTATTCACCCTTTGAAATTCCTAAAGTTTTTACCGTGTAACCGTAATTTTCAAGTTCGACTTTTGCAATATTCATTCGACGGTCTCCGCCGATAATCAATATGTTCATAAAATCACTCTGCCGTAAAAAATTAAAAGCACCGTAAATGTAATTCAATACATTTTATGGTGCTTTTTACTTTTAGTTACATATTAAATTTAAAAGTTTTTTGTGCGAATTAAGTTGAGGGTTTTGTATAACCGCATCAAGTAAAAAATCAAGTTTTGAACCTACATCTTTTCCGCTGAATCCTAAATCGGTAAGGTCTTTTCCCGAAATATCAAGTTGCGATATTTTGTACGGTTCACGGTTTGAAACAATTTCTTCAAGCAGTTTAAAGTGAGAGTCGGTTTCAATATTTAAAATATTTTTATAATACTCTAATGCGTCGGCGACAATATCTTTATCTGCATAATTAAGTGCTTTTTTAATGCTCGGTTTGTCGGCAGTAATAATGTGTTTTGTAAAAAAAGACATTTTTTGCGAATAGTCTTTAAATCGGTTATCGCACTTGAGTTTGTCAAGGGTAAAGGCAAGATTTGTACTTGTTAGGTTTAAAAAACCAAATAGGCGTAAATCGGTTTTGTTGGTAATGTTGGTTATGTTTTTTAAATCGGTGTTTTTAAGGCAATAATTTTCGAGTGCGGTTGTGGATAAAAGTGAGGATAAAACGGTTAAATTATTACCCGACACCGACTTTTTTATTTCAGAAAAAACACGTTCGGCACTTATGTTTTTCAGCAAATCGGCATACTCTAAAGCGGCATTTAACGTTTGCGGATCAATAGAAAATTCAAGCGTTGCGGCAAACCTGAACAAACGCAAAATGCGTAAAGCATCTTCGCAAAAACGTGTTTTAGGGTTGCCGACTGCCTTTAAAGTTTTTTGCTTAATATCGTCTTTACCGCCGTATAAATCAATCAGTCCCTCATAATTGTTATAGCACATAGCATTCACCGTAAAATCACGTCTGGCAAGGTCGTGTTTTACATCGGTGACAAAATCGACTTTTTCGGGGTGGCGGTTATCTGTGTATTGATTCTCGGTACGAAATGTTGTAATTTCAATCGGTTCACCGTTTAAAATTACTGTAACGGTGCCGTGTTTTAAGCCTGTGGCTACGGTTTTTTCAAAAAGACTTTGTATTTGATAAGGCAGGGCAGAGGTAGTAACATCATAATCGTGGGGCGTTTTTCGGCACAGTAAATCACGGACACAACCGCCTACAATATAGGCTTTATGACCGTTTTTAATAAGTGTGTCAAGTACAAATTTTACGTTTTGAGGTAAATCAAAATTCATTTTGTCTGCCTTTCTTAAAAAGGGGGTTTATTTTTGAAATAAAAAATATTGATGAGGATAAGTCCTTATTAGATAATTTCC
>CAZUYL010000112.1:0-4148 GCA_964624945.1 uncultured Ruminococcus sp.
CACCCGGACAGGCAGCGGTGTTGTATGACGGTGATGTTGTTCTCGGCGGTGGAACGATAAAATAGTAATAATATTTACTTGATTTGCCATACCGTTTTGGTGTATAATGCTTTGTAAGATTTTGTTAAAAGGAACGTAGTTATGAAAATTATTGATATAATCACTCAAAATAAATTGTCACTTTCTTTTGAGGTTTTTCCACCAAAAACCGACACTGCATTTGAAAGCGTGAAAATGGCTACTGAGGAAATTGCACAACTTAGTCCTGCTTTTATGAGTGTTACATACGGTGCGGGTGGTGGCACAAGTAAGTATACGCTTGACATTGCAAAAAATCTAAAAAAGCGTTACGGGGTTCCAACTCTTGAACACCTCACTTGTGTTTCGTCAACAAAGGAAACAGTAAGGGAAAAGATTGAAGAAATAAAAGCAGCCGGAATTGAAAATATTATGGCATTAAGAGGAGATATCCCGGCAGAACTTCAAAATGCCGACCGAAGCGATTGGGACTACAAGAACGCCATAGACCTTATTTTAGAATTAAAAGAAGCCACCCCCGATTTTTGTATTGGCGGTGCTTGCTATCCGGAAATTCATCCCGAAAGCGAAAATCAAAAAGAAGATATTAAACGACTTAAAGAAAAAGTAGATGCAGGTTGCGATTTTTTAACCACGCAAATGTTTTTTGATAATAATCTTTTATATAACTTTCTTTATAAAATTCGTGAGGCGGGTATTACAGTACCTGTAATACCGGGAATTATGCCCATAACAAATGCCAATCAGGTTGCCCGTGCTATCAAACTTTCAGGTTCGTTTATGCCGCAGCGTTTTAAAAGTTTGGTAGATAAATTTGGCTGTGACCCTGCCGCTATGAAACAGGCGGGTATTGCTTATGCTACCGACCAAATTATTGATTTATATGCCAACGGCATCACCAATGTTCATGTTTATTCTATGAACAAACCTGATGTAGCAACAAAAATCCAAAATAATCTTTCGGATATATTGGGAAAATGCATTCTGTAATTTTAAGTAAAACCTATAATGAACCGCATTTCTGCGAAAAGGAAATTTTAAGGTACGCAGGATGCAAAGAGGCAAATAGCGAAACAGAAGCACTTGTAAAATCTTGTATCAACGAAATTAAAAACAAACTTATATATAAGGTATGTTACTGTCAGTTCGATGTAAGAATTTGTGATGATGTTTGCGATTTTGGAACTTTCACTTTGAAGTCAAAAAATTTAGCATCAAATTTAAAGGGAAGTGAAAGTGTGATACTGTTCGCTGCAACTGTTGGTGTTGAAATTGACCGCCTTATAGCCAAATACGGACGGATTTCTCCATCAAAAGCACTGATATTTCAGGCTATTGGTGCTGAACGAATAGAGGCACTTTGTGATGAATTTTGCATTGATATTTCAAATGAATATAATATAAGCACAAAGACTCGGTTTAGTTCGGGTTACGGTGATTTGCCGCTTAGCAGTCAAAAAGACATTTTTGCTGTTCTTTCACCTGAAAAACATATAGGACTAACTCTCAATGACAGCCTACTGATGTCTCCGTCAAAATCGGTTACGGCGATAGTAGGACTCGGTGGCGAGAAAAAGCAAAAAAATAAATGCTATGGTTGTAATATGAAAAATTGTGCGTTTAGAGGTGCTTTATGAATTTTAAAGAATATTTAAAAAATAATATCGTTTATCTTGACGGTGGTATGGGAACGTTACTGCAAGCACAAGGGCTTCGCCCAGGCGAGCATCCTGAACGATGGAATTTATCACATTCGGATGTAATAACTAATATCCATAAAACTTATTTTGATGCAGGAAGTAATGTTGTTTGCACTAATACCTTTGGTGCAAATGTTCTTAAATTTGCAGACGATGAACTTGAAAAAATCATAATGGCAGCGGTTTTTAATGCCAAAGCAGCAAGAGAACAGTCTGCATCTAAGAGAGAAAAATTTATTGCACTTGATATCGGCCCTTCGGGAAAACTTTTAAAACCACTTGGAGATCTTGATTTTGAGGCTGCGGTAAATGTATTTGCAAAAACTGTAAAACTTGGCGTAAAATACGGTGTTGACCTTATTATCATTGAAACAATGAATGATTCTTACGAAACCAAAGCCGCCTTACTTGCCGCAAAAGAAAACAGTAATCTACCTGTTATTGTTTCCAACGCTTACGGCGAAGACGGAAAACTTATGACAGGTGCAACGCCTGCCGCAATGGTAGCACTTCTCGAAGGTATGGGGGTTGATGCATTAGGTGCAAACTGCTCTTTAGGTCCGCGTCAACTTCGCGGTGTTGCAGGGGAATTGCTCAAATATGCATCTGTTCCTGTGATACTCAAGCCCAACGCGGGACTTCCAAAATCGGTAGACGGCAAAACCGTTTTTGATGTAACCGCCAATGATTTTTCTGACGAAGTGGCGGAACTTGTAAAGCAGGGCATTCGTGTTGTAGGTGGTTGCTGTGGTACTACACCGGAATACATTGAGACTTTATATCAAAAAACTTGTGATATTGCTCCTATGCCTATCCAAAATAAAAATATAACGATGATATCCTCATATACTCACGCTGTAGAATTTGGTGAAGAGCCTATCCTTATTGGTGAGCGTATCAATCCTACCGGCAAAAAGCGTTTTAAACAGGCACTAATAGATAATGATGTAGATTATATTCTTTCCGAAGGTGTAAATCAGCAAGAAAAAGGTGTTCACATATTGGATGTTAATGTAGGACTTCCCGATATTGATGAAACTAAAATGCTTGAAAATGCTGTTTGTGAATTGCAGGCTATTATCGATCTGCCTTTGCAAATAGACACCGCTAACGTTACTGCAATGGAAACCGCACTTCGCCGCTATAACGGAAAAGCAATGGTGAATTCTGTAAATGGCAAATTTGAAAGTATGAAAACCGTATTTCCGCTTGTAAAAAAATATGGTGGCGTGGTAGTGGCTCTTACCTTAGATGAAAACGGAATACCCGAAACTGCTGAAGGACGGGTAAAAATTGCCGAAAAAATACTTGACACCGCAGCAAAATACGGTATTGAGAAGAAGAATATCGTTTTTGATACGTTGGCTATGACCATCAGTGCCGATAATAAAGCCGCTATTGCAACTCTTGATGCTCTTAAAACAATTAAAAATGTGCTGGGTTGTCATACGTCTCTCGGTGTTTCAAACATTTCATTTGGATTGCCTAACAGAGATGTCGTAAACGGAACGTTTTTTGCTTTAGCACTTGAAAACGGTCTTTCGGCTGCAATTATGAATCCTTATTCTGCAGATATGATGAAGACCTATTACACATACAGGGCTTTAAAAGGAATGGATGATAACTGTGCTGCATATATAGGTGCGTCAGATTTGTTTACTGTTATTGCACCTAATAAAACTGCTGAAACAAAAAAGACAGCCGAAGAATATTCTTCAGAACTTCAATATGCAATTATAAAGGGATTTAAGGATAAATCCGCTGAACTTACAAAGGCACTTCTTTCAAGTGTTGCTCCGCTTGAAATAGTTAATAACGAAATTATTCCGGCACTTAATACCGTGGGTAAAGGATTTGAAGAAAAAACGGTGTATTTACCGCAACTGTTGATGAGTGCTGAATCGGCAAAAAGTGCTTTTGAAATAATAAAAGGTTTTATGGCTGACGGAGAAAAAGCCGCCGATAAAGGTGTGTTTGTAATTGCCACTGTTCGTGGTGATATTCACGATATAGGTAAAAATATAGTTAAATTATTGCTTGAAAATTACGGTTTTAATGTAGTAGATCTCGGCAAGGATGTGCCTCCGGAAGAAATTGTCCAAAAGGTTGTAGATCTTCATGCACATCTTGTAGGTCTTAGTGCTCTTATGACCACCACCGTTCCTGCAATGGAGGAAACCATTAAGCAACTGAAAATTAAGGCACCGTGGTGCAAAATTGTTGTCGGCGGTGCCGTTTTAACACAGGAATATGCCGACAAAATCGGTGCGGACAAATACGCAAAGGACGCAATGGAAACTGTTCGATATGCAGAAAACACCGAACTGTTTGGCTCATAGGCATAAATGCTTTTTCCCTTAGAAGAAACCTCCGCAGCCTTAACAGCACTTGGAATCATCGTCTGATAAA
>CAZUYL010000113.1:0-4117 GCA_964624945.1 uncultured Ruminococcus sp.
CATTATTATATCACTTAATATGAAAAAATCAACCCTTATATTGCAATTAAATACAATTTTTTACGCAAATTCAATGTTTTTGCAAATTAATATCTACTTTTTTCTACACGTAACCGTAAAATGCACAACTTAAATTAATAAATCTACAAATTAATTCATAAAATCTGTTTTTTATAACCCCTTTTTGTTTTTTTGTTTAATATAAAAAATAATGGCATTTTTTGAGTGAAAACTAAAAAACACAGAGGTATCTGCTATGAATGTAAGAATTTTGACAGAACAGCAAATTTTAGATTTTTCTTTGATTTTAAAATCAGAAGAAAAAGCCAAAATACTTGTGAGAAATATGTTAGAGATGTAAAAGTGTTTTTATATGTCTATATATAATAAAACAATAAAATCACACGTTTGCTTAAAATTTAAACTAACGTGTGATTTGTTAATACAAATGTGAATTTTAATACACTATTTTATAATAGAAACTCCTGTCATTTCAGCAGGTTGTGTAAGGCCTAAAAGTTTGATAATAGTAGGTGATATATCACAAAGTTTGCCGCCTTCACGCAATTCGCACTCTTTACCGATTGCAGCAAAAGGTACGGGGTTGGTTGTGTGTGCGGTAAAGGGTGAACCGTCGGTATCAACCATCATATCGGCGTTACCGTGGTCGGCTGTAAGCAACATAACACCGCCCATTTTAAGTGTAGAATCTACAACTCTGCCTACGCAAGTATCAACAGTTTCAACCGCTTTTACTGCGGCATCAAAGAAACCTGTGTGACCTACCATATCGCAGTTTGCAAAGTTTAAAATAACAACGTCATATTTGCCGCTTTCAATATGTGTACAAACCTTGTCACAAACTTCTACGGCACTCATTTCGGGCTGTAAATCATAGGTTGCAACTTTAGGCGATGCAATAAGTTCACGGTCTTCACCGTCAAACATAACTTCACGTCCGCCGTTAAAGAAGAATGTTACGTGAGCATATTTTTCTGTTTCGGCAATACGCAACTGTGTCATACCGTTATTTGCCAAAAATTCGCCCAAAGTGTTGTTAAGACTTTCGGGTTTAAATGCTACTTCAACATTAGGCATAGATGCATCGTACTGTGTCATACATACATAGTAAACGTTCTGTCTGCCGCCTTTACGTTCAAAACCGTTAAATTCGTCATCAACAAAAGTACGTGTAATTTCACGTGCACGGTCGGGGCGGAAGTTGAAGAATATTACACTGTCACCGCTCTTAATACGTTCGGTGCCTTCAACAACGGTTGGTAATACAAATTCATCGGTAATAAATTTGCCGTCGGCATCTTTAATTGTGTAAGAATTTCTTACAGCATCAGCGGCATTGTCGGTGTGTTCACCTTCACCGTAAACAAGTGCGGCATATGCTTTGCCAACACGTTCCCAACGGTTGTCACGGTCCATACCGTAAAATCTGCCCATAACGGTAGCAAGTTTTCCGCAACCGATTTCGGCAAGTTTTGTGTTAAGTGCATCAATAAAATCTGCGGCACTTGTAGGCGGAACATCACGACCGTCAAGTAAAGCGTGGATATATACACGGTCAAGACCGTTATCGTGTGCCATTTTTACAAGACCGTAAAGATGTTCTATATGGCTATGAACACCGCCGTCTGAAAGCAAGCCCATAAGGTGAAGTGCCGAATTGTTTTTTTTGCAGTTTTCAATCGCATTTTTAAATGCGGCGTTTTCAAAAAAGTCACCGTCAGAAATTGATTTTGTAATTCGGGTAAGTTCTTGATAAACAACTCTACCTGCACCAATGTTTGTGTGGCCTACTTCACTGTTGCCCATTTGACCGTCGGGCAGACCAACATCAAGACCCGATGCACCAATTTGTGTTGTTGGGCATTCAGCAAAAATTTTGTCAAGACGTGGGGTAGATGCCGATTTAATGGCATTTCCCTTTTCTTCCGGGTTAAATCCGAAACCGTCCATAATACATAAAACGATAGGTTTTTTCATTTTATTACTCCTGAAAAAATATTTCTGTTATTATTTGCTTGCGGCTTTTACAATTACAGAAAAGTCATTTGCTTTAAGTGATGCACCGCCGATAAGACCGCCGTCAACGTTAACTTTGCCGAGCAATTCTTCAGCATTACCTGCGTTCATTGAACCGCCGTACTGAATTGTAACGGTTTCAGCAACCTCTTTGCCATAAACTTCTGCAATAGCGTCACGAACATAACCGTTGCCTTCATCTGCCTGTTCAGCGGTAGCGGTAACACCTGTGCCGATAGCCCAAACGGGTTCGTAAGCAATAACAATATTTTTAAGTTGTTCAGCGGTTACGTTTGTAAGAGCCATTTTGGTTTGATATTTAAGTAATGTTTCTGTGTAACCGAGTTCACGCTGTTCAAGTGTTTCACCAACACAAACAATTGCTTTTAAGTTTGCATTAACAGCGGCAAGAGTGCGAAGGTTAACAGTTTGATCGGTTTCACCGAAATACTGTCTGCGTTCGCTATGACCGATAACTACATATTCAACTCCTGCAGCGGTAAGCATTTCAGCCGAAATTTCGCCTGTGTAAGCACCGGATGCTTTAAAGTGAACGTTTTCAGCACCGATTTTAATGTTAGAACCCTTAGCGGCTTCGGTTGCGGCTGCAATGTCAATAAAAGGTACGCAAAGCACAACTTCGCAGTCTGCATCTGCAACAAGAGGTTTCATCTCGTTAATGAGTGCGGTTGTTTCAGCGGGGGTTTTGTTCATTTTCCAGTTACCTGCAATAATTGCCTGTCTTTTTGCTTTATTCATTTTAATTACTCCTTTATATAAACAAAATGTAGGGGAGGTAGCAGCCTCCCCAAAAAATATTATTTATCGTTAAGTGCGGCAATGCCGGGAAGTTCTTTACCTTCAAGGAATTCAAGACTTGCACCGCCACCTGTTGAGATGTGTGTCATTTTGTCACCAAAACCGAGTGTGTTAACAGCAGCAGCAGAGTCACCGCCACCGATAACTGTTACAGCATCGGTTTCAGCCATTGCTTTAGCAACTGCCATTGTACCTTTTGCAAGTATCGGATTTTCAAATACGCCCATAGGACCGTTCCAAACAACAGTTTTAGCACCCTTAACTTCATTTGCATAAAGTTCAGCAGTTTTTGTACCAATGTCAAGGCTTTGCATATCTGCAGGGATTTTATCAGCATCTACAACTGTAACGTCGATTGGTGCATCAATCGGATCGGGGAAATCTTTTGTAATAGTGCAGTCAATAGGAAGAAGAATTTTAACACCTTTTTCTTCAGCCTTTGCCATCATATCACGGCAATAGTCAATTTTGGTTTCATCTATAAGAGATGTACCAACGGTGTAACCTTTTGCTGCAAGGAATGTGTATGCCATACCGCCGCCGATGATAAGTGTGTCGGCTTTGGTTAAAAGGTTTTCAATAACGGGGAGTTTGCTGTCAACCTTTGCACCGCCCAAAATTGTAACAAAGGGGCGAACAGGGGTTTCAACGGCGTTACCGAGGTATTTAAGTTCTTTACCGATGAGGTAACCTGCAACTGCTTCTTTAACGTAAGAAACAACACCAACGGTTGAACAATGTGCACGGTGTGCAGTACCGAATGCATCGTTTACAAATATATCGGCAAGTGAACCGAGTTCTGCAGAGAATGCTTCGCCGTTTTTGGTTTCTTCTGCACGGTAACGTGTGTTTTCAAGAAGAACTACGTCACCGTCTTTCATAGCGGCAACAGCGGCTTTTGCGTTTTCACCTACAACGTTGTCGTCAGCAGCAAAAACAACTTCTTTGCCTAATTTTTCTGAAAGTGCTTTTGCAACAGGGGCAAGTGAAAGTTCGGGCTTTGGTTCACCCTTTGGTTTGCCGAGGTGTGAGCAAAGAATAACCTGACCGCCGTCGGCAATAAGTTTTTTAATTGTCGGGAGAGCGGCATTAATTCTGTTTTCGTCGGTGATAACGCCGTTTTTAAGCGGAACGTTAAAATCACAACGAACAAGAACTTTTTGACCTTTTACGTTGATATCATCAACGGTTTTTTTGTTAAGTGCGTTCATTTTAATATCTTCCTTTCGGTTTTGTTACATTGTTAAAAAATATACAATTA
>CAZUYL010000114.1:0-4055 GCA_964624945.1 uncultured Ruminococcus sp.
ACAAAATATTTAATATTAAATTTATTTAAAACTTACAATAAATTTATGTTGTTCAACATTATTTTGGTATTTTATACCGCTACAATTTTATGTTATAAAAAATTAAAAAGCCCTTTTTCAAGGGCTTTTGTTATATATTGGCAGATTTGCAAAAATTTGACATAGGGCACCTGTTACAATGGGTTTTTCGTGCGGTGCATATATCACGCCCAAAAAGTACCGAACGGTGACAAAAATCATTTGACTTTTCGGGCGGCAGTAATTTTCGCATTTCGTTTTCAACCTTTAGCGGATTTTCGGTATTTACAAACCCTAAACGGTTGCACAGTCTTATAAAGTGTGTGTCGGTAACAACGGCGGGTTTGCCGTATATATCACCGCAAACTAAATTTGCTGTTTTTCTGCCTATACCTGAAAGTTTGGTTAAATCCTCAATATTATCGGGCACATTGCCGTTAAAATCACTTACTAAAGTTTTTGCTATGCTTATTAAATCTTTGGCTTTTGTTTTGTAAAGACCGCAAGATTTTATTATTTCTTCAACATCGGGCAGTTGTGCCTTTGATAAGGCATACGCATCGGGGTATTTTTTAAAAAGTTGCGGTGTTACAATATTAACGCGTGCATCGGTGCATTGTGCCGACAAACGTGTTGCGATTAACAGTTGAAACGCATCGCCGTAATCAAGCGAACATATTGCTTCGGGATAAAGTTTTTCAAGGCACTCAACGGCTTTTAAAACTTTTGTTTTTTTATCCATTGGCAATATCCTGCAATTTTAAATCATCTTTTTTAATAAGACCTAATTTACGCATACCTTCGGCAACGGCAAGACTTACAGTGGCAGGCAAAACAATGTGCATTGCAACAATTTCAATAATTGCAACTACGGTTGAAACCGCACCGTCACCCGTTGTCATAGCACCGTAAGCGGCAAACTGACCTACAAGACCAGCGGTACCCATACCCGAACCTACAGGAGTGCTTACCATTTTAAGCACGGCAGAAGATACAGGTCCTAAAATAGCACTTGAAATAATAGAGGGCAACCAAATAATAGGTTTGCGTACAATATTGGGCATTTGCAACATAGAAGTACCTACACCCTGTGCTATAAGACCGCCCATTTTGTTTTCACGGTAACTGATAACGGCAAAGCCTATCATATTGCAGCAACAACCAACCGTTGCGGCACCTGCCGCCAAACCGCTGATACCCATAGAAATACCTATTGCTGCAGAAGATATAGGCAATGTCAACAAAATACCCATTATAACCGATATTAGCATACCGCCTATTATTGGGCTTTTATCTACATTGATGTTTACAAGTTCGCCTACCCATTTCATAGCGGCGGATATATACGGACCTACCAAATAACCTGCTGTGGCACCTGCTAAAATACAGCAAAGCGGAGTTAAAATAATTTCGAGTTTTGTTTTGCCAGATATTAATCTACCCACTTCAATAGCAACGTATGCCGCAACAAAAGCACCGAGCGGTTCACCGGGTTTGCCCAAAACAAATGTTTCGTTTGCCAAATCAGGAAACGCACCCACCATACCTGCTACTGCGGCGGATATTGCCGTTAGCGGTGATGATTTAAGTTTTACGGCTACACCAACGCCTATGCCTGCACCTGTAATTGTTTTTGCAACGCTTGCCATAGCAATAAGATATGTACCTATTACATTGTTACCTATTATATTGCCTATCTGCTCTATAATGGTTCCGATTATAAGCGTTGAAAACAAGCCGTAAGCCATACCCGAAAGGCCGTCGATAAACAAACGGTTTAGATATTTTTTTACCATTTCATTATCTCCTTAAAAAATTATCATTTAAGCGACATTATACTACAATCTTTTGTGTTTGTCAAATTTTTAACAAATAAAATTCATAAAAAATTTAATTGAACTAAACGTAATGTTATTATATAATAATACTGTTAAAGGAAGTGAATTAAAGTGGCTGTAAGCGAAGAGCAACTTAAAAAATATTTTTCTAATAATTTATGTTATTACCGCAAGGCGTTGGGGCTTACCCAAATAGACCTTGCCGAAAAACTTAATTACTCGGATAAATCTGTATCTAAATGGGAACGCGGCGACGGTCTGCCCGACCTTGTAGTTACAAAACAAATTGCCGATATTTTCGGTCTTACGGTTAATGACCTAATTGCCGAAAAGCCAAAACGCCGTCTTATGACGACACGCAACAAAACCGTTATTACCCTGCTTTCTATAGGTTTGGTTTGGCTTGCCGCCACGGTTATTTTCTTTTTATGTAAAATTATTTCACCCGCAACAGATTTTTGGTGGATGACCTACATATATGCTATACCGGTCAGTGCAATAGTCGGCGTTGTTTTTTCAAACATTTGGTGGAAAAAGCCACACTTGTTTGTCTCAATTACGGTTTTGATATGGTCGTGTGCCCTGTGCATAATGCTTACCGTAAACGTGAGCAACATTTACCTTATATTTATTGTTGCCGCCGTGTTGCAAATTTTAACAATGCTCGGTTTTTCTATTAAAAAACAGTAATACTACATTATATAAAAACGCTTCGGAATTCATTTTCCGAAGCGTTTGTTTATTATTCTAATATATAAATTTCAACATTGCGTCTGCCGAATGCTTTACAAGCGGCTTTGCTTGACATAAACAAGTCCACATTATTAGGTCGGCTTGATATAAATCCGCCTGTATCTGCCGCAACGGCATAACCGTAAATATAACTGCCGTCACTTGATTTTATATACATTTTTGTTCCGTACGGAATAACCTTAGGGTTAACCGCAATGTAACCCGGTTGCGGTGCCACACCTGTAGAACATTTACTGCCTGTATATGTGTAGGCGGTTGCCTCAACGGTTATTGCCTTTTTATAATTAACCGGAACGCCGTTTTCGTCAAGTTCAATCGGTGATGAGGGTTTAAGTGTTGAAACGGTTTTAACATTTTCACTGGTTGTAACAGCGGTCTTTTTGGTGCCTACTGTTTTTGTTCCGTTAACCGCCTCGCTTAAAGTTATACGGCTGTCAATAACGGTTTCAACCTCTACACCGTTAACAAGTTTAGATGTGTAGTTAATCTGTTCTTCGCCGTCTTTACCTTCGGAAAGGGTTGTTGTGCCGGCATCAAGTTTTGAAGAATAAACGGTGTTAACCGTGCAAGGTATAACCTCGGTGTAACTGCCGCTTACGTAATCTATATTGGTGTAATCAATATATGCCGTGTCGCTTATAACGGTATCAAGTGCGGGTTCAACCATATCGTAATCGTCTACGGTGTAACCTGCATCGCTCAAAATTTGAGCAACGGTAGATTCAATGGCACCTACCTCTAAAGTTTCATCACCTACTGTAATATATACGGGAAAGGTGTACGCAAGTGATACATTTGTTTTAGTACCCTTTGCACTTACGTTTAAAACTTTGTACTTATCTGTGTTGTAACCTGCTAATTTCATAGCACGTTCAACATTGTTTGAAAGAGAATAAACTTTGTTTGAAATGTTGCCGTCGGTAAGTGTAATAGTGTTTACCGAACCAAATAAAAATGTTGTAGCACAGACAGCGGCAACAATTAACATTGCCATAAGCAAAAAGCGGTTCTGTAACAGTTTTACAAAACTGAATTTGCTGTTTTTCAATCTAAGCATCTAACGACTCCTTTTTTTACAAATGCCATATCACATAATATGATTGACAGAACGGTTTTTCAACCGACGGTCGTTAGTATACCCCATTTTTTTGACTATGTCAAACATATAAAAAGGCTATTTTTTGTGCAAAATGCATAAAACTTTCCTTTTTTAAAAAGTTACAAGGCTGTAACCTTTTGGTTTTTTAAGTTTTAAATGTCAAAAAATGTCAAAATAATTGTTAAACCCTCCAAAAGTGATTTGCGGCATTTCGAGGGCGTTGCACCACAATATATTGTGGTGCAGTTTAAAATACATACATATTGCCTATATACAAAGAAAGGCTTGCCTGTTAGCCGAGGTGCGATAACGAAGTATTTATGTAAGGTGGCGGTACAGCGAGAGCT
>CAZUYL010000115.1:0-4023 GCA_964624945.1 uncultured Ruminococcus sp.
AGTTAGCCGCTTTAACGATATTTTTAACCATACCGTTATTTTCGTCAACGTTGTTGAGTTCGCCTGCTATAGAATTTCTTGAAATGTTTCTGTATTTCATAAGGTCTGTTACAGAACAAAATCTGTAGCCTGCTCTGTAAAAATCACCCAAAATACTTGAAAGAGCGTTATATGTAGCATCGGACCATTCGTGTGATAAAATTATATCGCCGTCAACCCAAGTGTTTACACCGTTTTTAAAGATGTTGTAAACGTCGGTTTCGTTCATTTTACTGTCCCAGTCGTGAGAGTCAACCGAATCCCAAATCATAACTAAATTATCTTCATTGCAAATTTTAAAGGTATTGCTTGTAGGTGCGATATTGGGGGGTCTGTAAAGACTGATTTCGTACGGTGAACCGTCGATATTGTGTAGGTTAGATTTAAGTTGAGCACTAAAGTCGGTTATATCGGCTTTAAGTTGGTCATAGGTGGCTTCGCCGCCGTCGACACCGCCTGTTGTTGCAACCAAGTGTGTTGCACCGTGGTTGCCTATTGCCCAGCCTTTATTAATAGCATTTTGCAATGCATTGTACTCTTTACTGCCGCTGATTTTTGTGCCATTTACAAAGAATGTGGCTGCACCCTCAAAGCTTTCAAACAATTCAACCAAACGCGAACTGTTATATACGCTGGGGCCATCATCAAATGTAAATGCCAAAAGTTTGTAATCTTGCGGGTGCGATTTCCATTCGTAATCAATGTTAATCACATCATCGTTATTAGAACTTACTTCAGAACTTGTATTCGGTGTAGCCGAAGATGTAGGTTGACTGCCGTTATCAGAACCTGTTGTTTTGTCTGAACTTGGAACATTGGAAACGGTTGGGTCTGTACTGTTTGTAGGCATATCTGAATTGACGCCTCCTTCAATAATCTCTTCTACTTCGGTAATGTAAGATATTTGCTCTTCAGCGTCACCGCTACAGCCTGCAAATGTAAATATTACCGCAAACAAAAGAATAAATGAAATAATTTTTTTCATTATAAAACCTCCAAAAAATATAGAGTTATACTAAAGGTCAGTATATCACAAAAGTTTCAACAATTCAACAATAAATATTAAATAAATTGCACAAAAAAATAAAACGTTCGGAATACCGAAAGTACCCGAACGTTTATATTATTTGGTTTAATTATCTGTCACGTCTTTTAAAACCGCGGCGGTCACGGTTGCCTGAATTTCTGCGGGGTTCTTCATCGGCATCGTCTTCAACAACGGCTCCGTTAACCTCAACAAGTGCATCACGGCGTGAAAGGTTAATTCTGCCTTGATCGTCGATTTCGGTAACTTTAACGATTACCTGATCGCCGACTGCAACAACGTCTTCAACCTTTTCAACACGTTTAACGTCAAGTTTTGAAATGTGAACAAGACCTTCTTTACCGGGTGCGATTTCTACAAAAGCACCGAATGTCATAAGTCTGGTTACCTTACCGCTGTAAATGGCACCGATTTCTGGGTCATTTGCAATAAGGTTGATAATATCAATAGCGGCTTTTGCCTTTTCGGTGTCAAGACCAGAAACAAATACGTGACCGTCTTCTTCAATGTTGATGGTGCAATCGCATTGTTCTTGAATTGACTGAATAACCTTACCTTGTTTACCGATAACATCACCGATTTTGTCGGGGCTGATGGTTGTAGTAAGCATTTTAGGTGCATACTGTGAAAGTTCTGCACGGGGTTCGGCAATACATTTAAGCATAACTTCGTCAAGAATATACTTACGTGCTTTATTTGTTTTAGCAAATGCTTCTTTAATAATTTCAGGTGTAAGACCGTGAACCTTTAAGTCCATTTGAATAGCGGTAATACCTTTGTGTGTACCTGCTACCTTAAAGTCCATATCGCCGTAAAAGTCTTCAAGACCTTGAATGTCTACCATTGTCATAAAGTCGCCGTAAACGCCTTCATCACCTGTGATAAGACCGCAAGAAATACCTGCTACTGGGGCTTTTATCGGAACACCTGCAGCCATAAGTGCCAAAGTAGAACCGCAAATAGAACCCTGTGATGTTGAACCGTTAGAAGAAAGAACTTCACTTACAACACGGATAGCATAAGGAAAATCTTCAACCGAAGGAATAACAGGCAATAATGCACGTTCAGCCAATGCACCGTGACCGATTTCACGACGACCGGGGCCACGTGAAGGTTTGGTTTCACCAACTGAATATGATGGGAAATTGTAGTGGTGAATGTAGCGTTTGCTTACCTCTTCATCAAGACCGTCAAGTTTTTGTGCTTCGCTTACAGGTGCTAAGGTAGCAACCGAAAGAACCTGTGTTTGACCACGGGTAAACATACCCGAACCGTGAACACGCGGCAAAAGGTCGATTTGAGCATCAAGTGGACGTATTTCATCAATACCGCGTCCGTCAACACGTTTGCCCTCATCTTTAAGCCAAGAACGTACAACATGTTTTTGAACAAGGTACATAATTTCGTCAAGTTTTGCTTCGTTGCCTTCAAAACGCTCATCAAATTTAGCGTGAACTGCATCGTAAATAGGTAAAAGTGCAGCATCGCGAACGTTTTTGTCATCGGTGTCGAGAGCCTTTTTAACGTCTTCAATGCAGAATTCTTCGATTTCTGCCATAATTTCAGGATCAGGATTGCTTGATTCAAAAGCAAATTTTTCTTTGCCGATTTCAGCAACGATACCGTTAATAAACTTAACGATTTCTTTGTTTACTTCGTGACCTGCCATAATGCAGTCGAACATAAGGTCATCAGGAATTTCGTTACCGCCTGCTTCAATCATAGCAACCAAATCGGCTGTTGATGATACGGTAAGGGTTAAATCGGTTTTTGCACGCTGTTCAAGTGTGGGGTTGATAACGATTTCACCGTCAACAAGACCAACGCTTGTAGAAGCGATAGGGCCATCCCACGGGATATCAGATACAGCAATAGCGGCTGAAACACCGATAGCGGCTGTAATTTCGGGTGAGCAGTCGGGATCTACCGACATAACTGTTGCAACAACCGAACAGTCGTTACGCATATCTTTCGGGAAGAGCGGACGAATCGGGCGGTCAATACAACGTGAAGAAAGTATTGCCTTTTCGCTTGCTTTACCCTCGCGGCGTTGGAACGAACCGGGAATACGGCCTACTGCATACATTTTTTCTTCAAAATCAACTGAAAGCGGAAAAAAGTCAACGCCTTCACGCGGTTTTGAAGATGCGGTTACGGTACAAAGAACGCTTGTGTCACCGTAAGATGCCATAAATGCGGCATTTGCAAGGCCTGCCATTTTACCTGTTTCTAACTTAAACGGGCGGCCTGCAATGGTTGTTTCATAAACTTTGTAGTTTTCAAACATTGTTTTAAATCTCCTTTATTTTTAAATTATTTTCAAAGAGATGTTCCGTTTAGCAATAAAACCAAAACCCGAAAACTTTCAGGCACTCGTTTTACCGCTAAACCACGAAAATCTCTTTAATAGCATTTCTTTTTTTAACAAAATCAAACCGAGCAAAGCGGATTTGCTCGGTTTTTTTGTTACATAATTACTTACGCAAGCCGAGCTTCTTAACGATAGCACGGTATCTTTCAATGTCTTTCTTGTTGAGGTAAGCAAGAAGGTTTCTTCTGTGACCTACCATTTTAAGAAGACCGCGACGTGAGTGGTGGTCCTTTTTG
Source organism: uncultured Ruminococcus sp. (assembly GCA_964624945.1). GTDB lineage: Bacteria > Bacillota > Clostridia > Oscillospirales > Acutalibacteraceae > UBA737. The sequence continues at coordinate 3,692 of CAZUYL010000115.1, forward strand.
TGAATTGCAAGGTGAGCGTTTAACTCGTTAATACGGTGTGTAAGAACTGCAATTTGAACTTCAGGAGAACCTGTATCACCTTCGTGAACGGCATATTCAGCCATAATTTGCTGCTTTTGTTCGTTAGTCATTGTTTTCACTCCTTTAAAAAATATGTACGCCCTATTCCGAGCATAAAGCCACAGTGCTCCGTTAAAACGGCAGACGCCATAAGCACAGAATAAGGTAACCGACCAAAATCGGCTCTATGATTATAACACATAATTTTTAAAAAGTAAAGAATTATTTTTCAAGTATAAATTTGAGTCATTAAAATTATTGCCTTTTTATAT
>CAZUYL010000116.1:0-3571 GCA_964624945.1 uncultured Ruminococcus sp.
ACATTGCCGCGAGATTTAGACATTTTTTCACCGTTCTCGCCCAAAATCATACCGTGGCTTGTACGTTTTGCGTAAGGTTCACGGTTGGGCACAACGCCAATATCATAAAGGAATAAATGCCAAAAACGGCTATAAAGCAAGTGCAATGTTGTGTGTTCCATACCGCCGTTGTACCAATCAACAGGTCCCCAATATTCAAGGGCTTCTTTACTGGCGAGTGCATCGGTGTTGTGCGGATCGCAATAACGCAAGAAGTACCAAGAGGAACCTGCCCATTGTGGCATAGTATCAGTTTCGCGGGTAGCGTGACCACCGCAATGCGGACAAGTTGTATTAACCCAATCGGTAATTTTTGCAAGCGGAGATTCACCGTTATCGGTTGGTTCATAAGAATCAACATCAGGAAGCATAAGCGGTAATTCGCTTTCGGGCAACGGTACATAACCGCATTTTTCACAATAAACCATAGGTATCGGTTCGCCCCAATATCTTTGACGTGAGAATACCCAGTCGCGAAGTTTATAGTTGGTTTTCTTTTCGCCTAAACCTTTTTCGGTAAGCCATTGTTGAATTTTTGCCTTTGCATCTTCAACGGATAAACCGTTTAAGAAGTCAGAGTTTACCATAACGCCTGTATTGCAATCGGTAAATGCCTCTTCTTGAACTTTGCCGCCTGCCACAACTTCTATAATAGGAAGATTGAATTTTTTAGCAAATTCCCAGTCGCGTGTGTCATGTGCAGGTACAGCCATAATAGCACCTGTACCGTATGAAATAAGTACATAGTCAGAAATAAAAATCGGTATTTCGGTATTATTTACAGGGTTGATTGCTTTGATACCCTTTAACATAACACCTGTTTTGTCTTTAGCCAATTCGGTGCGTTCAAAATCAGATTTTTTAGCAGCCTCTTGTTTGTAAGCCAAAACTTCATCATAATTTTCAATTTTATCTGCCCATTTTTCAATTAACGGATGTTCGGGTGATAAAACGGTATATGTTGCACCGAAAAGTGTATCGGCACGAGTTGTAAACACTTCAAATTTGTCACCGTTTGTTGTACTGAAATTTACAAGTGTACCGTATGAACGACCTATCCAGTTGCGTTGTTGAGTTTTAACACGTTCGATAAAATCTACATTGTCAAGACCGTCTAAAAGTTTTTCGGCATAATCGGTGATTTTGAGCATCCATTGGCTTTTTTCACGCTGAACAACTTCGCTGCCGCAACGTTCACAAACACCGTTTACAACCTCTTCGTTAGCAAGTACACACTTGCAAGAAGTACACCAGTTAACTGCCATTTTCTTTTTATAAGCAAGACCTTTTTTGTAAAGTTGTAAAAAGATCCATTGTGTCCATTTATAATATTCAGGATCAGTTGTGTTTATTTCACGGTCCCAGTCAAAAGAAAAACCGAGAGATTTTAACTGACGTTTAAAATTAGCAACATTATTTTTTGTTACTTCAGCAGGATGAATATGATTTTTAATAGCAAAGTTTTCAGTAGGCAGACCAAAAGCATCCCAACCCATAGGATAAAGCACATTATAGCCCTGTAAACGTTTTTTACGTGCAACAATATCAATAGCGGTATACGAACGCGGATGACCTACGTGAAGACCTTGTCCTGAAGGATACGGAAATTCTACAAGTCCGTAAAATTTAGGTAATGTATAATCATTTTTTGCGGCAAAGGTTTTGTTGTCATCCCATACTTTTTGCCATTTCTTTTCAATTTCTGTAAAATTATATTTCATATCAGTCACCCTCTGCTTCGTCAAGAATTGTTTGTAAATCTATTGGTGTAGCATCGCTCCACATACTGTCAAGATTGTAAAATTCACGTTCGTTTGGTGTGAAAACGTGAACAATAACCGAATTATAATCAAGAACAATCCAACCTGTTGATTTGCCTTCAATGTGATGCGGTGTTACCGATTGTTCCTTTAGTTTTTCCTCAACTTCATCTGCAAGTGCGTGAACATGTGTTGAAGAGGTTGCCGTTGCAATTAAAAAATAATCGGCAAGTGTTGTTAAGTTATCAATTTTAAGTGCATTAAGTTGTCGCGCTTTTTTGTTGTTAAGAGCATTGGCGGCAATTTTTAAAATTTCTTGTGAGTCCATTAGTTTGCTCCTTTTAAAGTAATTTCATTATATGCTTCAACCGTATCAAGATGTAACGGCCTTTTTTGTGATACCAAATCGTTTATTGTGTACGAAAGTGCGTATTCAAGTGCAACAGGTATTGATACATCAACCTTTTGTCGCATAATATCAAGGTCATCGTAATCACGGTCAGCCGATGTAAAATCTGCCAAATATAGAACTTTTTCAAGCAAAGACATATTTTTTCTGGCAGTGGTGTGGTAACGTATTGCGGTGATAATCTCGCTGTCACAAATGTTTAGTTTGTGTTCAACAAAAGCCGCACCAGATATCGCATGCCATAATTTTTCGGCATTTTTTTCAACATCGGAAAGTATTATACCAAATTCGTCAAATATATGCAAGTGTTCATTAGGTGATGCGTTTTTTGTAACATCATGCAAAAGACCTGCAAGATACGCTTTTTCGGTATCGCAACCGTATTTTTCGGCAAGACGCACCGCCTCATTTGCTACACATAAAGAATGGTTGTAGCGTTTAGGCGTAAGGCGTTTTTCTAAAAGTTCTTTGTATTCGGTATATTTATTTTCATGCATATAAAGTCTCTTTTCGGTTATATAATCATAAACTTTTGGCGGAAATAATGATTTATCGGCATATTTACGCAATTCGGTAGATGATACCGCAGTGATATCACTTTCAATGACAAATATTTCTGCACCGAAATTGGTAAGCCTTTTAAAAGCAATATCAAAATCGGTTACATTTTTTCGTTTAAAAGCAATAAATGAGGTGGTTTTAATAAGATTTTGCCAATTAAACCACGTATCAAGAGTTGAGAGCATATCGCCGCCTATCACAACAAAAAACTTATCGTCGGGATACTTTAATTTTAAAGCGTTGATAGTATCATATGTATAACTTTTTCCGTCACGCTCGAATTCAATTAAGCAAAGTTCTGCTTTTTCAAAATCTTGACAAACAAGGTTGCACATTTCTTGACGGTGTTTATCCTCGGCAATGTAATCACATTGTTTATGCGGTGGTATTTTATCTGGCATTAAAAAAACCTTATTAATAAATTCTAACTCGCATACGGCTTTTAAAATTTCATAATGACCAATATGAAACGGGTTAAAAGTACCGCCGAAAACCGCAATATTTGCCATTTATTTCACCAATTTTATCGTTTTATTATTTTTACTTTCACGGTAAAGAATAAATCTGTATCCTATAACCTGAACAACATCTGCACCGACGCGTTCGGCAATAATATCTGCGGCTTGACGTGAAGTATCGGGTGATGTTTCCAAAACACGCAATTTAATAAGTTCACGTGCCTCAAGGGCTTCATCAACCTGTTTTATAAGTTGATCGTTGATGCCGCCTTTACCAACCTGAAAAATAGCCTCGTAATTATTTGCCATACCGCGAAGTTGTGCTCTTTGTCTACTGTTTAACA
>CAZUYL010000117.1:0-3547 GCA_964624945.1 uncultured Ruminococcus sp.
CAATTACAAAAGATATGATAGTAGGCGACGTTCTCGATATAGATTCAGGTGCAGCGGAATACTTTTTTGCAATAGGTATGCATTGTCTCGGTTGCCCTGCATCACGCGGTGAAACAATCGAGCAGGCTTGTGCCGTTCACGGTGCCGATGCCGATGAACTCGTAGAAAAACTTAACACATATTTTGCAAACAAATAATGTTTGAGTTAAGCAAAAGATTATCGCTTATAGCAAGTCTTGTAAAATCGGGCAGAAGTGTTTGTGACGTAGGTACCGATCACGGCTATCTGCCCGCGTTTTTATTTTTAGAAGGAAAATGCAAAAAAGTTACCGCTACCGACATAAACTCAAAACCGCTTGAAAGTGCCGAATGTAACATTAAACGTCTCGGTGCCGACGGCGTTAATTTGGTTTTGTGTGACGGTCTTTCGGGCGTTACACGTGCCGATGCCGACACCGTAATAATAGCCGGTATGGGCGGCGAGGTTATAAGCGGCATAATCGACCGAACCGAATTTTTAAAAGATACATCTGTTGAACTTATTTTGCAACCTACTACGGCGGCAAAAGAGTTGCGTATTTTTCTTGCTGAAAACGGTTTTGTTATAAACCGTGAATACCCCATTGCCGAAAACGGAAAAATTTATTCTGTAATGGCGGTCGGCTTTTCGGGGCAAAGTTATAACATTACAGATGTTTACTCGGTAATAGGCGATATAAAACCCGACGGTGAATACGCACGCCGGTACATAGAAAAGCAATACAAAATTGCCAAAAAATGTGCCGATAGTTTAAAAAACATACCAAGTAAACTTAAAGACTACCAATACTATTTTAATTTAAGTAACGCTTTAAAAAATATTTCAGGAGATTAAAATGGCTTTCGACGGCGGATTTTTACATACTGTGGAGTCGCAACTTCAAGAGGCGATTGACTGCCACGTAGATAAAATTTATCAACCCTCGCGTGATGTGTTGATTTTACAGTTGCGAAAAAAAGGCTTTGTAAAAAGGCTTGTGCTAAGTGCCGCATCAGGCACGGCAAGGGTGCATTTTACCGAGCAAAAATACGAAAACCCCGACACTCCGCCTATGTTTTGTATGCTTGCCCGCAAGATTTTTTCTTCGGCAAGGCTTGTGGCGGTGCAACAAAAGGGGCTTGAACGTGTAATAGAGTTTGTTTTTAACACCACCAACGAAATGGGCGACAAAATATCTCCTAAAATTGTTTGCGAACTTATAACGGGCAGCGGCAATATTGTTTTGGTTGATACAAACGGCAAAATTTACGATGCCGTTCACCGCAGCGATATCGAAAAAAGCGACCGCCTTATTATGTCGGGTGCTACATACCGCTACCCCGAAAGTCAAAACAAGTTAAATATTTTAACTGCCGCCATACCCGATATTGCAAACAAAATTTTATCTTATGGCACTTTGCCTTTATCAACTGCCTTTTTAAAAACACTTGAAGGCGTGTCACCGCTTGTTTGCCGCGAAACAGTTTTTAAATTTTTCGGTGATGATGTTATATCTGACTCGGCAGATAAACCCACGCTTGAAGCGGCACTTGAATTTTTAAAATCGCAACTTCAAAACAGCAGTTTTACCGTGCTTTATAAAGCCGATAAAACCCCTGCCGATTTTTGTTATATGCCAATTTTACAGTACGGCACAATGTACACCGCACGTCAGTTTGAAACACCGTCCGATTTGCTTGACAATTTTTATTTCGAGCGTGAAAATGCCGCACGAATTCATAAATCTTCGTCAGATATAAGCAAAACGGTTAATAATTTAATAACCCGTGCAAAACGCCGTATGGCAAACAGGCAAAAAGAACTTTTGCAAAACAGCAACCGTGACGATTTACGTATAAAAGGTGAACTTTTAAAGGCGAACCTTTACGCCGTAAAGCAGGGCAGTACTTCGGCGACGGTGCAAAATTATTATGATGAAAATCTTTCGCTTATAGAAATACCGCTTGACCCGTCACTTTCACCTGCGGCAAATGCGGCAAAATATTTTAAAGATTACAAAAAAAGTTGTGTTGCGGTGCAGTCACTCGGCAGCCTTATTGAGTCCGACACCCGTGAAATCGAGTATCTTGAAGCAGTAGCCGAAAGTCTTTCACGTTGCAAAACCGTAGCCGATATTTCCGAAATCCGTGAAGAACTCGCTCTCGGCGGTTATATTAAACAGTCACACAAAAAACAGGTGCGTAAAAAAACAAAACCTCAAATAACCGAATATACATCGTGTGAGGGTTATCGCATACTTGTGGGCAAAAACAATATGCAAAACGATTACATAACCTGCACTTTGGCAAACAAGGGCGATATGTGGTTTCACACCAAAAATATTCACGGTTCGCACGTGGTGGTTTTGTGCGGCGGTGAGCCTTTAAGCGACCAAACGGTTATGTTTGCCGCATCACTTGCCGTAAAAAATTCAAAAGCGGCAAATTCCGAAAACGTGCCTGTTGACTATACACCCATAAAATACGTCAAAAAACCAAACGGTGCCAAAGCGGGTATGGTTATTTACACAACCAACAAAACAGTTTTTGCAAGTCCGTATAATAAGGAGTAACTTTTTTATGAAAATCGGCATATCAACATCTTGTTTGTACCCTGCGTACACCGAAGAGTCTTTTGAATTAATAGCCAAAAGCGGCGTGCCGCTAACCGAAGTGTTTTTTAACGCAAATTGCGAACTTGAACCCGATTTTATAAAAACACTTGTCAAAATCAAAAACGCTTACGGCATTAAGGTTTCAAGCGTGCACCCCACAATGTCGCTTGCCGAATCGTTTATGCTATTTTCAAACTATGACCGCCGCTTTAAAGAGGGCATAGAAAACTTTAAACGTTACGGTGAAATTGCCGCACAACTTGGTGCAAAATATGTTATTATGCACGGTGGCAAACCAAACGGAACTATGGATAATCACGGCTATTTTGACCGCTTTTACGAGGTGGCTGATGCCGTTAGGCAAAACGGAGCCCAACTTTTGCAAGAAAACGTTGTAAATTTTAGGGCAGGCAGCATAGAGGCTCTTGCCGATATGTCGGATTATTTAGGTGATGTCGGCTTTTGCCTTGACGTTAAACAAAGCATACGCGGTGGGTATTCACCGTTTGATGTTCTTCACGTGTTGGGTTCTAAAATAAAGCATTTGCATTTAAGCGACAGCAACCCCAATAATGACTGTATGCTGCCTGTAATCAGCGGCGGCACTTTCGATTTTAAATCTTTTTTAACCGAAGCACAAAATTGCGGTTATACGGGCAATGCCGTTATAGAGGTTTACCGCAATGCGTTTGCTACACCAAACCAACTTTTTATGTCGCACAAGGCTTTAATCGACAGTCTAAAATAGGCGTTTTTTGAAAAAATAAAAAATTTTTAATTTTTTTCAAAAAAAGTGTTGACACATCGGTTTTGTTGTAGTATAATCCTACTTGTCGCTTGAAACGGCGGCAAAAAATTCAGTTGGTGTTGATTGCGGTGAGGGTCCACCCGTTCCCATACCGAACACGGAAGTT
>CAZUYL010000118.1:0-3380 GCA_964624945.1 uncultured Ruminococcus sp.
ACCAATTGTCTTTACCACTTGTTTTCAAAACCTTCGTTACGGCACCTCATCATTACGGCAAGCCTTTAAAATTAATATAAATTCGGATAAATTATTCCTCTTCCTCGTCTTTTTTGCCCGAAAGAATAAGGTTTACAACTATACCTAAAATAAGTGCGGTTGCGATTGTTGTAATTGTAACTTTACCGAAGGTAACCGAAAGACCGCCTATACCTGCAATCAAAATTACCGATGCAACAAAAAGGTTGTGGTTTTTGTTAAGGTCAACAGGTTGAAGCATTTTAAGACCGCTTACCGCAATAAAGCCGTAAAGCGACATACAAACGCCGCCCATTACACAAGCGGGAATAGAATCAAGAAAAGCAATAACAGGTGAAATAAACGATGCTAAAATTGCCAATACAGCGGTACAAATAATTGTTACTACCGAAGCGTTACGTGTAATGGCAACACATGCTACCGATTCACCGTAGGTGGTGTTGGGGCAACCGCCAAAGATTGCACCTACCATACTGCCGACACCGTCACCCAAAAGGGTTCTGTGCAGACCGGGTTCTTCAAGCAAGTCACGTTCAATAATTGAAGAAATGTTTTTATGGTCGGCAACGTGTTCTGCAAATACTACAAATGCAACAGGTATATATGCCGCTGCAAGTGTACCTAAGTAAGCACCGTCAATATCTTTAAAGCCTTTAATAGCCTCTATAAAGGTGAAATCGGGCACTTCAACAAATGTATTTAATGTTACGCCGTTTGCCCAAAGAGCCTTAATTGGTTCAAAGTTGATTATCATAAGTGATGTGTTATCGGTGGCAATACCTATAACAGTAAATATTGCCGCAAGAACATAACCTGCAAGTATACCTATAATAAATGGTATAAGTTTAGCCATTTTTTTGCCGTATGTAGAGCATACTGTAACTACTACAAATGTAACAATACCGCAAATAAGTGCCACGTAAACCGAACCGCCTTTAACATCGGCAGTTTGTAAATCGCCTACAGCGTTACCTGCGAGTGACAAACCGATAATTGCAACTGTAGGACCTATAACAACAGGCGGCATAAGGCGATTTAACCAATCAACGCCTGCAAATTTAACAATAAGGGCAATTATAACATAAACAAGACCTGCCATAGCGGCACCGATTATCAAACCGGTGTAACCTGCCTGTGCCGAATAAGCACCTGCGAATGCGGCGGTCATAGAGCCAATAAACGCAAAAGATGAACCCAAAAATACAGGGCTTTTTGCCTTTGTGAAAAGCACATATATAAATGTACCTACACCTGCACCGAAAAGTGCTGCGGCAACGCTCATACCCTTGCCTACTTCTATACCGTCGGCACTGTTAATTACCATAGGTACGGCAATGGTTGCTGCCAAAATTGCCAGAAGTTGCTGGAATGCAAAAACTAGCATTTGTGAAAACTTTGGCTTTGATTCGACATCATAAATCATTTTCATATGAAAATCCCCTTTCTTTTGTGTGCTTTGCACACCTTGAATATAATATCATATTATGAATAATTTGTAAAGAAAAAACAGAGTCCGAAAACTCTGTTTTGACAATATTTATAAATAAAATCCGTTGTTGTATTTAGTGGGTAAACCCTCACGGTAGATGTGCGAATCGTTTGAAAGGGTTAACATTTTCGGCAGTATATAGCCGCCGTCATTTTCAGGAAATTCAAACACGGTAACGCCTGTGTATGTCATATCCATACGGGTGCAAACTGTAGGATACGGTATCGACAAAACGGCACTTATAAATGAAATGCCAAATCCTTGATGTGCAAAAAGTGCAATACGTTTATTGCCGCACAAACTTGATTTATACATACCCTTTTCTTCATCAAAGCAAAATCCCAATTCAGCTAAAAACGAATAGGTTTCACGCTTTATGCGTTCTGTACCCTCTTTAAAACGGCGTTCTGAAAAATCGGGATGTTCGTACCATTTTTCACCCATATTGCGAATTTGCGAAGATGCAAATTTTTCTATGTATTCGGGCATATAAAAACACCATGTGTTTCGCCCGTCTTTATCGGCAAAAGCAAAATCTTGCCAAGCGTAACCCTCGTTACACCAATCAAGAATTTCTGGTTCGGTTTTAAGCATTTCGCAGGTGGGTTGTGATGTAAGTATAGCACGGTTTGAACTTGAAGCATAAACCTTGTCTATACCGTGCGAGCATAAGCGTTTTGCGACCGCCTCTGCCTGTCGGTGACCGAGCGGTGTTAAACTGTCTGGATTATATATAGGATCGCCGTGTCTTACATAATACAATAACATAATTAACCTGTCCCCTTATTTTAAAAGTTTAAGTGCGTTTTGATGGGTAATTTTATCCATATCGGATTGTGACAAAGAAAGTGTGTTAAGCAAACGCAGTTCCATATCGGCGGTGTGCCACGGTGTATCGGTACCGAAAAGCATTTTATCGGGAGTGTGCAGTTGCATAATTTTTTCGGCATAGTATTTCGGCATCATAGAGTAGCCGAAAGATATATCAAAATAAACATTTTTACCGCACAAATATTTTATAACGTCTTCACAACAGTTAATTCCGCCCCAATGTGCCGCTATAACAGGTGTGTCAAACCACTTTATTGCATTTGCCATTTTTTGCGGTGTTGCGTGATACGGCGGCGGAAAACCGTAGTCAAATCCGGCGTGAAAAACCGTAACTAAACCAAGTTGTGAAATCTTTTTATATAAAGGTATTAAACGTTCGTCATCTACGTCAAAACCCTGATAATCGGGGTGCAACTTAACACCGCAAAGACCTAACGATTTTATGCGTTCGAGTTCATATAAAGCGTCATCGGCAAACGGAAAAACCGAACCAAAAGAATAAACGGTTTTTTTATTGTTTATTGATGCCGCAAAATCGTTTACGTTTTTTTGTTGTTTGGCATTTGTTGCAATGTTGAGCACAACCGAAATGTCAACGCCGTTCTTTTTCATACAATCTTGAAGCCCTGCAACAGTGCCGTCTGTATATGGAACAAGACCGCCCGACGATAAACTTAATTTTTGTACGGCACGCGGTGCCAACGCATCGGGAAAGCAATGTGTATGAAAATCTATAAGCATTTATTTTAACCTCTTTTAATTAATGTGCTTTACGCCATTCATCAGCCTTTGCAGCCGACATTCTTTTTATGTTTTCTTGCGGGTAAACCGAATCGGCACCGCCGTTTACATATAAAAAGTATTTACCGTCTTCGGTTACATATAAACTTTCTTCGTAACCTGTACTGTCACCAAACTCACCGCAGGTGAATTTTTTAACAAGTTCTGCGGTTTCGGTATTGTATTCAACTTTACAAATTATTTTTTTCATTTTAAAATCTCCTTTAATCTTATATATAAG
>CAZUYL010000119.1:0-3365 GCA_964624945.1 uncultured Ruminococcus sp.
GCTATGTGACGTTTGCAGGAAATGTATTGTTTTTTGACAATCGACCGAAGGAGTAACACTCTCAGGTGCCGTTTTTGGTGAGGACTGTAAATTGATAGCACTTTGGAGAAATCTGATTAAATTCAGGTGCCGAAGGGGCAAATCGCTTGTGCGAAAATCTCTCAGGCAAAAGGACAAAGTTTTTAAAATTACTTATTATTTATCGGTAATTTTGTTTTTTGTTTTTTTGTCGGGCTGTGCAATAGTGCAGTTCGACTTTTTTATGCGATATTAAATTTGAAAATTTATTTTTTAGAGGAGATGTCAAAAAAATGATTCTTGACAAAATTGCCGAAATCAACGGTAGTATCAATGGTGTAGTATGGGGCATTTTTGGTTTGATACTGCTAATAGGCACAGGTATTATAGTTACCGTATGTACAAAATTCTTTCAAATTTCACATTTAGGTTTGTGGTTTAAAAACACTTTGGGCAGCCTATTTAAAAAGGACGTTATCACCCACCGTAAAGAAAAAGGTACAATTTCGCCGTTTCAAGCTTTGTGTACCGCCCTTGCCGCAACAGTTGGTACAGGTAACATTGCCGGTGTTGCCGCCGCTATATGTATAGGCGGTGCAGGTGCGGTATTTTGGATGTGGGTTGCCGCATTTTTCGGTATGATGACTAACTTTGCCGAAAACACATTGGGTATTTATTTCCGCCGTAAAAATTCCGAAGGCGAATGGTCGGGCGGTGCTATGTATTACCTTAAAGACGGTCTCGGCAATAAAAAGGGTTGTAAATGGATCGGTAAATTTTTAGCAGTTCTTTTCTGTATATTCACAATGCTTGCATCCTTCGGTATAGGCAGTATGGGGCAGGTAAACAAAATCGTTGCCAATGTTGCGTCGGCATTTGACGTCAAAGCCCTTTCAAGTATAGAAGTTTTTGGCGGTGTTTCGTTATATAACGTTATTCTCGGTGTTATTATTATGATACTTACCGCAGTTTTTACCTTAGGTGGTGTAAAACGAATTGCAAACGTTGCCGAAAAGATAGTACCTTTTATGGTTGTATTATATGTTTTGGGCAGTCTTGTAATTATTGGCGTAAACTACAACGCAATTTTACCTGCATTTAAGGCAATTTTTGTTAACGCATTCAAACCCGAAGCCTTTGTTGGTGGCGGTATCGGTGCAGTTATTAAAGCCATGACAAACGGATTTAAACGCGGCGTTTTCTCGAACGAGGCAGGTCTTGGTTCATCGGTTATGGTTCACTCAAACTCAAGCGTTAAAGAACCTGTAAAACAAGGTATGTGGGGCATTTTTGAAGTGTTTGCCGATACAATGGTTGTATGCACTATGACAGCACTTGTGGTACTTACTTCCGGCGGACTGAACGGCGGTATATTTAATGTACAAACGGGCGAAATTGCCAAGGGCTTTACCGATGCCACACTTGTAGGCGGTGCGTTTAACCAGATATTCCCTTGGGGAAATATCGGTCAAAGGTTTGTTGCCATTGCACTATTTCTTTTTGCTTTTACAACAGTTCTTGGTTGGTCTCACTATGGCTCAAAGGCTTGGGAATACTTATTCGGTGCAAAAACAACTATTGTGTTCCGTATAATTCACGTTTGCACAATTATTTTCGGTGCTGTGCTTACATCTACACTCGCATGGGATATTTCAGACACATTTAACGGCCTTATGATGATACCTAACCTTATAGGTGTGCTTGCAATGTTACCGTTGGTAGTAAAAATTACCAAAAACTATGTTGACCGTAAAGTTAAGCACAAAGACGTTAAACCTATTCTTTCGTATGACCCTGATATTCAGACAGAGGCAGAAGCCGCAGTATTAAACGGTGAAGAATAATTTAAATTACATTTAAAACGCTATATTGGATAGTGATTAACTTGTATTTTCAAGAAATCACTATCCAATATTTTTTTATTTATCAATTAATATGTACCGTTAATAAAAATTACCCTGCTTTAAGGTTAAGTCGGATTTTATCGCTTATCATAGCAATGAATTCTGAATTGGTGGGTTTGCCTTTTTGGTTTTGAATAGTATATCCGAAATATGAATTCAGAATATCAATATCTCCCCTATCCCACGCGACTTCAATAGCGTGGCGTATTGCACGTTCAACCCTTGATGATGTTGTTTTGTACTGTTTTGCTATGGTAGGATACAGTATTTTAGTTACCGAACTCATTGACTTGCCGTTCTTCACCGTGTATATTATTGCCTCTCTTAAATACTGATAACCTTTTATATGTGCAGGAACACCGATTTCGTGTATTATTTCGGTTACCAATATTTCTAATTCAGTATCTGTTGTTACGGAATTCCTTTTAATTATCAGCGGTGCTTTTTCATTTTTCACATCCGCCAACTGTTGTATTCTTTGTGCCATCATATTAATATCTATAGGCTTTATAAAATAGTACGCCGCACCTGCATCTATGATTTCTTTTTCAAGTTTTGGATTATCGCACCCTGTCATTGCAATTACAATAGGTTTTTCATTTTGTTCTTCAATCGACTTTAACACACCTATTATGTCTATATACGGCATAAACACATCGGCAATTACAACATCGTACTTATTTTTACTTATTCTCTCTATAAGTTCTGCACCGTTTTTGGCACAAGTTTCTACCTCCATTCCGTATTCTTTCAGCAATTCGGCAGTTTTTACTGCAAAATCACCTTTTTCGTCAGTAATTATTATTTTTAACTTTTCTATCATTGGGATTTGCTCCTTTCTTTTTATTACGCTAAAATTTTACCATATTTTTCTTGTTGTTTTAAGTCATTTTTTAATTTTTATAAGTCTATTATTCTTGTGTTTTTTAAGGCGTTTTTGCATAGTTTTTTATCAACCTTGCAATTTTTTAATTTTTTAAAATTTGAATTCTATTTTTGAAATATGTGATTTTTAGCGATAAATAGGCGTTTTTTCACTATTAAACCATATTTTTTTACCGTTTCTTTAAATTTTCATCATTATTTTTTATACTTTTCATAATTTTGCTAATAGGTCATTATATTTTTACCAAATTTGCATTTTTATTTTCATTTTATACTTTTTTGTATTATTTTGAATTGATTTGCACATATTTTAGTTTTGATTAACAATTAGCGGTGTTTGTGATTTGTTGATTTTGATTACTGATTAATACGAAACCTGTTTCTCGTCTCAGATTGATTAAATAAATAATTCACAGTCTTTCTCCTTGTTTTCATTTGATTAAGGGATTAGAAATGTGTCTTTTCCTAGCCTACCTTGTGTAAATGGTGCGGGTGTCGGTAGACCCCTCTGTGTAGCAAAACTCGGTGGGATAGAAAAGATTGATTATATATCTAACA
>CAZUYL010000120.1:0-3265 GCA_964624945.1 uncultured Ruminococcus sp.
AACACACACAACATTCGGTTAACATACACATTGCCGCATCAATCGGATCAATTCTTATACGGTTTACACCGTTGGGAATATCAATGTTTAAATTAACTGTGCCATTTTCATTCAGCGGATACTTAACGGTATCTTTTTCATTAAAGCCGTTACCGTAATCAAAATATACAGTAGTGAAATTATCGGTATTTTGTTGCGGAACGTAAAGTGTATTTAAAATACGCTTAATATCAACCTTTTTGTTTGATTGCAATTCGGATTTTATAAATGCGGTTAAGGTATTAAAATGACTGTCTATTTTTTCAAAAGCATTTTCAAGATATGACAAAGAATTTGAATTTATCATATTATCAAATATGTTTGAAATTTCTTTTATATCACTAATGCAATACTCACCGCGGTTAAGTAACAGAAAATAATTTTTAAACTTTACAAGATTTAATAAATTAATGCCTATGCTTTGCACTCCGTAAGAATTTGACACAATGTTACCGTGAAGGCTTGTACCTATAAACGCAAAAGCATTTGCCAAAATTGCATTAATTTCAAAAATATCAAGTTTACGGTTAAATGTTGCAAAACTGTCACATTGAAAATCGTTTATTAAACTTGAAATATAACGGTCATCAGAATGAACATTACCTATTGGCAAAAATACTATTTTTTTGCCGTGGGTATCGCTTATATTTTTTAATTGAATTTTAATTTCATTTTTGAAATCATCGGAATTATTAATCATTGACTGAAAAACAACATATCCGTTTTTCAAAAAATCAAATTCATTGCAAAGACGGTCAAAAATACCGTTTTCGTTTTTATCAATAAGTCGGCTTACCGACAAAACCGTATCAAAAGATACACCCACATCGGTTGTAATATCACATTCCTTTAAAATTTCAGCTGAACGGGCATCTCGAACCGAAACATAATCGCTCAATTCGTCAATCAAATACTTAACAATAAGTTTTTCGCGACCTTTAAATACAAACGGCACACCCGGGCAGTTCCACAAAAACGGAATATTATATTTGTTTGCAATAATTGCCGAATACACCATCAAATCAAACGATGTATTAGTTGGTATATAATTTTCACTAGGTGCGAAATTGTTATCAAGACGCACCAAATCACCGCCGCCGAAAACAATAGCGTTTATGCCGTATTGGTTGTGTATCTGTTCTAATTTGTCAACAGAATATACATTAATTTTTTCAGGATTTAAAGGCATACAGCACTCATTTGGTGAAAACAGAAAAAGATTGTCTAATTCTATTCTTTTGCTGATTTGCTTTTTAAAAATTATCGGGAACATTAAATCACCGAAATTTTCACAATCGAAAGTTCCGATAATGGCAATATTATATTTCATCTACCCACCACGTTCATTATAAAATAATCCATAATGTATAATACCACAAATCAAACAAAATGTCAAAAGAATATAATTGTTAAATAAACGCATTAAAATAACATTATCCTAAAATCAAATTATTAATGCTTGATTTTTTGATAAATATACGTATAATATAATCGTAACTGTTCCATTTAGAACACATTTTGAAAGAAGGTGTTTTAAAATTAAGTGTTTTTTATTTGACAAAATGTCAGATGAAGATGTTGCCGATGTGCTTTCGGCAATAGAACCACCTGTTAAAATTCCAAAGGGTGCCGAATTATATAAAAGCGGTACATTGGGTATTTTAATAAACGGTAAAGCAACGGTTAAACGTTTTAACGACGGCGGTGCTTCAACTACAATACGAACTTGTGTTTCGGGTGAGATTTTCGGTTCTGCATCAATTTTCGGTGAATGGAAATCGGGTATGAGCAGCATTATTGCCACTCAAAATTGCGAAATGCTTTATATAAGCGAAAACGTATTTTGCGATTTACTTAAAAAATATCCGCAAATGTCAATTAACTATATAACCTTTTTAAGTAACAAAATACGTTTTTTAAACCGCAAATTAGATACTTTTACCGCAAATTCCACCGAAGAAAAGTTATACGAATTTTTGCTGTCGCTTTCTGATGAAGACGGAAACGCCAACTTAGATTTCGGCATTGCCGAACTGTCAAGGCGTATTAAAATCGGAAGAACAAGCATTTACCGCGATATGTCTTCTCTTGAAGAAAAAGGGCTTATAACCCGAAACGGTAATAAATTTAAAATTAAAAAATTAGGTGATTGAAAATGAAAAAATTATTGGCAATTTTATTAGCACTTACACTTGTTTTTGCACTTGCAGGTTGCAAAAGCAATGACACGGTGTCTACCGCTCCCGAAAACTCAAGCGAAACTTACACCGCAGTTGATATGTCGGTTGCTTGTATGACAGGCCCTACAGGTATTGGTATGGCAAAACTTATGGCAGACAGTGATGCAAACGCTACCGAAAACAACTACACCTTTACCGTAGCAAGTGCCGCTACCGATATAACAGGCAAATTTTTAAACGGCGAAATAAACATTGCATCGGTACCTACAAATGTAGCCGCTACACTTTACAACAAAACCGAAGGCAAAGTAAGAATGCTTGCCGTTAACACATACGGTGTGCTTTCAATTCTTGAAAAAGGCAACACAATAAAATCGGTTGCCGACCTTAAAGGCAAAACAATTTATTCAACAGGTCAAGGTCAAAACCCCGAATTCATTTTAAAATACATTTTAACCGAAAACGGAATTAACCCCGAAACCGATGTTACAATCAACTTCGTTTCAAGCGAAGATTTAGTTGCAAAACTTATAAGCGGTGAGGCAGAAGTTGCCCTTGCCCCCGAACCTGCCGCAACAACTGTTATGGTTAAAAATCAAGAACTCAACCGTGCACTTAGCATTAACGATGAATGGGCAAAAGTTTCTGACAGCAAACTTATGATGGGTTGCATAATTGCCCTTGACAGTTATGTTACAGCAAACGAAAAAGCGGTTGAAAAATTTCTTGAAGAATATGAAAAATCAGTAAAATTTGCAACCGAAAACATTGATGAAACCGCAACACACTGTGCCGCTTACAACATAACCGCAACTGATGTAATTGCAAAAAAAGCAATACCCACCTGTAATTTATGCTATGTAACCGGTTCTGATATGAAAAATAATGTAAACGCTTATTACAACGTATTGTTTAATGCCGATGCAACTTCTGTTGGAGGTAAATTACCCGCTAATGATTTATTCTACAAAGCAAACTAAAACGGTTCAAATTTTAAAAAAAACAATACATATCTACATGAAACATTAAAGATAATATAAAAATAT
>CAZUYL010000121.1:0-3218 GCA_964624945.1 uncultured Ruminococcus sp.
ATTTAAAGGAAGTTTTACTATGTCAGAAATAATAACAACCGAAAAGAAAAAGGTTTTAAGTTGTATTCAGCCAAGCGGTATGTTAACGCTCGGTAACTATTTGGGTGCCCTCAAAAATTGGAAAAATATGCAAGAAGAATTTGACTGCACATATGCCGTTGCCGATTTACACGCAATAACTGTTCGCCAAGAACCCGCAAAATTAAGATCACAAATATATTCTACCTATGCACTTATGTTGGCTTTGGGTTTAGACCCCGTAAAAAACACCTTGTTTATACAGTCGCACGTTGCTGAACACACCGCACTTACATGGTTGCTTTCGTGCAATACGCAGTTCGGTGAAATGTCACGTATGACTCAGTTTAAAGATAAATCGGCAAAACACGCCAACAACGTAAACGTAGGTTTGTTTTCATACCCCGTGCTTATGGCGGCAGATATTTTGCTTTATCAACCCGATTTTGTACCTGTTGGTGCCGACCAAAAGCAACATCTTGAAATTGCACGCGATATTGCCACACGTTTTAACAATATTTACGGCGATGTATTTAAAATCCCCGAACCCTATATTGCCAAAAACGGTGCTAAGGTAATGTCACTTCAAGATCCTACCAAAAAAATGTCGAAATCTGACGAAAACACTAATGCGTGGGTTGCTATTCTTGATGACCGCGATACAATTATTCGTAAATTCAAACGTGCCGTTACCGACAGCGAGGCGTGTGTACGTATGAGCGAGTCACAGGCAGGCATTTCAAACCTTATTACAATTTATTCTTGTGTAACTGGTAAAACCGCCGCCGAAATTGAAAAAGAATTTGAGGGTAAGGGTTACGGTGACTTTAAACTTGCCGTAGGCGAAGCCGTTGCCGACGAGTTAGCACCCATAAAGGCGGAATACGATCGCATTATTACCGACAAAGCGGAACTTGAACGTATTTTCCGTGACGGTGATGCCCGTGCCGAACGTGTTGCACGCAAAACCTATTTTAAAGCAATGAAAAAAGTCGGTTTTGTTTTATGACGGTACCCGTAAATAATCAAAACATAAAAACCACGGTTGAAAACTTTATTAAAAGCGGACGTTTTCCTCACGCAATTTTAATAGAGGGTGAAAATGCCGAAACCACTCTTGCTTTGGCAGATTTTTTATCAGCCGCCGCCGTTTGCGGCGAAGAGTCGGCTCCGTGTGATAAATGCCGTGACTGTCATTTGGCAAAAATTAAAAATCACCCCGATATAACATATGTTGAAGCACTTGACGGCAAAAAAAATCTATCGGTTGAGCAAATACGTCAAACAAGGTCCGATGCACACGTAAAACCACATTCGGCAAACCGACGTGTTTTTGTAATAAACGGTGCAAACCGTATGAACGAGCAGGCACAAAACGCCCTTCTTAAAGTTTTAGAAGAACCACCCGTAAATGTTGCTTTTATACTTGTTACTCCGTCAAAAACACTTTTGCTTGATACCATTATATCACGCTGTGTGTGTTTATCGCTTTTTGGCAGTTGTGATATTCGACCCGAAAATTTATATGAAGCCGAGGCAGAACATTTTGCCGATGCGGTAATTTCGGGCAACGAATATACAATGCTTAAAATTTTGTTGCAGTTTGAAAAAGACCGTTTGGCAGCCGAGTCGTTTTTTGGGGCTCTTTCTTTGGAATGTGTAAAACGGATAAAATCGGGCGGCATATATTCACGTATGTTTGACTGCTTGTACGAAGATATAAAATATTATACCGAACTGTTAAAAACCAACATTAATATGCCGTTGCTCTCAAGCACGGTGACAAGCAGGGCAAAAGCCCTGTCAGATATATAAACGAGGTTGCATATATGATAGAAGTTATTTCAGTAAAATTTAAAGATAGCGGAAAAGTTTACTTTTTTTCACCCGACGGTAAAAATTACAACAAGGGTGAAAACATAATTGTAGAAACCGCAAACGGATTGGCGTTTGGCACGGTGGCTGAGGCCAATCACACGGTTGATGATGAACGCATAGTGCCTCCACTTAAAAAGGTTTTGCGTTCCGCTAACGAAAAAGATTACAAACGCTTAGAAGAAAACGTTTCAAAACAAAACGATGCTTTTAAGGTTTGCGAAAAGAAAATAGTATCACACAAGTTAGAAATGAAACTTGTTCGTGTTGAATATTCGTTTGACGGCAGTAAAATAACATTTTTCTTTACCGCAGACGGCAGGGTAGATTTCAGGGAACTTGTAAAAGACCTTGCAAATCATTTTCACGCCCGTATTGAGTTGCGTCAAATAGGTGTTCGTGACGAAGCACGTATGTTGGGCGGTATTGGTATATGCGGACAAGAATACTGTTGCAAACGTTTTCTTGATGACTTTTTGCCTGTATCTATAAAAATGGCAAAAGAGCAAAGCCTATCGCTTAATCCTACCAAAATTTCGGGTAGTTGCGGAAGACTTATGTGTTGCCTTAATTACGAGCAGGAATCTTACGAATACCTTAACCGTATTACCCCGTCAATAAATTCGCTTGTTAAAACCGAGCAGGGCGTAGGTATTGTAACCGACGTAAACTTTATAACAGGTGATATGACCGTAAAACCCAAAGATAATGACGGCATACCCTATAAAACCAACCGCAAATACGTAAAAATTCTTAACAACAACCGTGCAAAAGGTCAGAATAGCGGCAAAGAATAAAATACCTCTTGCATTTTGCGTATAAACTTGCTAAAATATGTGTAGTAAGTTTTTTGTATGTTAAAAACTGTTTTATTTTATGGAGGTGTAACAAATGGCTTACAAAATTTCAGATGATTGCATCAGTTGCGGTGCTTGTGCAGCAGGTTGCCCTGTTGAAGCAATTTCAGAAGCATAATTGCATATTAAATTAAATTAAACCCGAACTTTTCTTAAGCAGAAAGGTTCGGGCTTATTTTTTTATTTTAACAAAACTTAAACATTTTATAAAAACAACTCAAACATAGTGACTGTATAATTCGTACATAATCAAGAAAGGAACTGTGAATTATGCAAAACATTAAAACTAAGGTTGTAAACGGATATAATAAAATCGAAAACCTTACCGTTTCTGCCTACAAAAAGATTGAAAAAACATTTGTGAACGGTTTTGAAAAAATCTGTGATAAATGTATAGAAACATTTTTTGCTCAAAACGGTGAAACGGTTTGTGATGTTAAAATAAGACTTTCAAACAATAAATAATAA
>CAZUYL010000122.1:0-3204 GCA_964624945.1 uncultured Ruminococcus sp.
CTACTATACATAATATATTATAAAAAAATATGGTTTTAATGTCAATACAAAAACTGCGTATTAATCAGTACGTTTTATAAACAGCATAAAAGTCGGCATTATAATCGGCTCACATAAAGACTTTTTACATATAGTATATACAAAAATATCAAATCACAAAACGCAAGCACCCGAAAAACGAGTGCTTGCATTTTTTATTGTTTAGTTTTTATTTGCTTCTTCTATAATTTTTTGTGCTATGTTTGCGGGTACGGTTTCATATCTTGCAAATTCAAGTGTAAATGTAGCCGTGCCTTGAGTCAACGAACGCATAGCGGTTGAAAAATCTGCCATTTCGGCGGTAGGCACTTCACCTATAACCTCTTGCATTTTGTTTTCAAGCGGATTCATACCTACAATTCTGCCGCGACGTTTATTTATATCGCCTATAACATCACCGAGCATATCATCGGGCACCAAAACTTTAAGTGTGCTGATAGGTTCAAGCAATACGGGGTTTGCATTAGCAATACCCTCTTTAAAAGCAATAGACGCCGCCATTTTAAACGCCATTTCAGAAGAGTCTACAGGGTGGTAAGAACCGTCAACAAGTGTGGCTTTAATACCAACCATTGGGTAGCCTGCCAAAACGCCTTTTTGTGTTGAGTCACGCAGACCTTTTTCTACAGCAGGGAAGAAGTTTTTGGGAACTGCACCGCCGAACACCTTTTCTTCAAAAACAAGTGAATCGCTGTCGCAAGGTTCAAATTCAATCCAAACGTCACCGAATTGACCGTGACCGCCCGACTGTTTTTTGTGTCTGCCCTGTGCTTTAACCGATTTTTGTATAGTTTCACGGTAGGCAATCTTCGGTTTTGTTAATACAACATCACAACCGAATTTTGATTTAAGTTTTGAAACAACAATATCGGTATGCTGTTCACCAAGCGTATTCATAATAAGTTCGCGTGTTTCGGTATCGGTTGCAACCTTAAGGGTTGGATCCTCTTCCATAATTCTGTTAAGACCCGAACTGATTTTTTCTTCATCGCCTTTTTTAGCGGGATATACAGCCGTTTTAAGATTAGGCAACGGAAAATCTATAGCGGCAACCTGCACATTGCCTGATGCCGACAATGTATCGCAAGTTACGGTAGAACCTAATTTTGAAACCGAACCTATATCACCTGCTGAAATTTCGGTTGCATCTTCTTGCTTGCCGCCTTTAAGCCACATAATTTTTGAAAGGCGTTCTTCTTCGCCTGTGCGGTTATTTTTAAGTTTTAAATCGCCTGTAATTTTGCCCGAAACAACTTTAAAATATGAAAGTTTACCAACAAACGGATCGGCAATTGTTTTAAAAACAAACAATGCGTTTTCACCCGATTCATCGGGAGTAACCTTACTGCCATCTGCCAAAGTGAAAGAACAATCTGCAGCAGAGGGTAAAATTTCGGTTATGCTGTCGGCAAAAAGCGGTATCGCATCGCCTGTAATTTGCACACCACAATATACAGGGCAAATGTCACCTGTTTTTATGCCCTGTTTTAAGCCTGATTTAATTTCATCGGGGGTGAGGGCATCACCGCTGAAATATTTTTCCATTAAGTCTTCATCGGTGCTTGCAACCGCTTCAAGCAACATTTCACGCATATTGGCAACTTCTTGGCTGTCGGGCATATCGGTTTCGGCAAGGTCTATACCGTTTGCCGTGTAAGCCTTGTTTGTAACCAAGTCTACGTAGCATTTAACTTCATCTTCAACTATGTAAGGCACTACAACGGGGCATATAGCCGCACCGTAGTTTGCAACAAGTGCCGATATTACACGGTAAAAATGTGCGTGTGTTGAATTTAATTTACCTATAAAAAATCCTACCGCTTTGCCAGCGTTGCGTGCTTTTTCGTAAGCCTGTTTAGCACCAACCGTAAGACCCGATTTACCCGAAACGGTAACTATAACGCTGTCGGCAGCCGCTAAAGCCTCACTTACGCCGCCTGCAAAATCAAAAAGCCCCGGTGCATCTATAAGATTTAATTTTACACCGTCTTTTTCTAAAGCATAAACACTGGTAGAAACCGAACAGCCGCGTTTTTTCTCTTCTGCATCAAAATCAAACGTTGAGGTACCTTCTGAAGTATTACCTATTCTTTCTATTGCTTTGGAATGGTAAAGTATACTGCTTGCAAGTGTAGATTTACCCGAATTACCGTGACCTAAAAAGGCAATATTTTTAATTTTGTCTGCTGAATAGTTTTTCATAAGTGTATCCTCCTTTATAGAATTTTAAAGTTTAATGCGTAAGTCTTTAAAATTCTGTTTACCGACTAAGTATAACACAAAACTTTAGCATTTACAACTAATTTTTTTAAAACTTTTAATCTTTTTTGTTAAAATGTCACAAAATGTCGTTATTTGCAAGATATACCTTCTAAAAATTACAAAATTGAAACATTTGTAACTGAATTGTTGCTTAAATTTTTGCTTGACAACTTATATAATAGAATAAACAAAATAAAAGGAGTTGATTGCCGTGAAAAAGTTTATAAGTTTATTGCTCGCAGTGGTTGCTATTGCGGTGTGTTCATCGGTAGTTTCTCCTATAGCCTCTTCTTCGCAAGAAGTAAGTGCCGCAACCCCTGAAAAATCAAACGGTGTTTACGAAGCACGTTTTTTAAATATGTTAAATCACAACTTTGTTTACAATGCCGATTTTGATAACCTTGATGACCTTATAAACAATTCGGCTCTTGCTATTTTAAATTTGCGTGATGTTGAAAATGAGGATTACATTGCCGAGGGTTACGTTAAAGATTTTGTAAAAGATATGTACGGCATTGAAATCACCGATATGTCTGCTTTAAATTGCGAATTCCCTCAACTTAACGGTTACCTTTACATTATCCCACGCGGTTACACAACCTATAAACACAGTATTGTTTCGGTTGATAAAAACGAAGACGGTTCTTACACAGTTGTAAGTAACGTAACAGCAACTGGTCACGACACAGCGGCAAAAACACAAAAAGCGGTTTCGCTGTTTGTTGAAAACGAAAATTCGGCTTTTGGCTACAATATGATATATTGCAACATTTTAAGCGACAGTTCCGATATTTAATTCAGCGAAATTTATTGAAAAAGTTAAAAAATACAGACAATTTTAAAATTGTCTCAGACTGTCGAAAAAGTCCAGATTAAGCTGGGCTTTTTCTGCGTTTTGTGGTA
>CAZUYL010000123.1:0-3152 GCA_964624945.1 uncultured Ruminococcus sp.
CGAATATAAACATCACTTGGGCGTTGAATTTGGCGAATATGCACTCGCACAGTACCGATACGCCAAAGATTTTTACAGAATTTTTTGTGAACAATCAGGTTTGGAGGGTTAAATTTGCATAAAGTAGAACGTGCTATAATAATGGCGGCGGGCAAAGGCACCCGTATGCAACCTATAACACTTACCACACCGAAACCGCTTGTTAAGGTTAACGGAACTCGAATGATAGATACCGTAATTAATGCTTTGCACAAAAACGGTATTTACGAAATCTATGTAGTGGTGGGTTATCTTAAAGAAAAATTTGCCGAACTTAAAGCCGATTTTCCCGAAATTACTTTAATTGAAAATCCTTATTACGATACTTGTAACAATATATCTTCACTTTATATGGCAAGAGATTACATTCAAAATGCAATCATTTTAGACGGTGACCAAATTGTTAAGAATGCCGATATACTCTCGCCCGAATTTGAACGGTCGGGTTACAATGCCATTTGGACCGACACCCCCACAGATGAATGGGTGCTGACCTTAAACGATGATATTGTTACAAAATGCAGTCGAACAGGTGCCGATTACGGCTGGCAACTGTTTAGCGTGTCACGTTGGACTGCCGACGACGGTAAAAAATTAAAGCAACATCTTGAAACGGAATTTGAAAAAAATCAAAACCGACAAATTTATTGGGATGACGTTGCACTTTTTTGCTACCCCGAAGAATACAAACTCGGTATACGTGAAATGCACCGCAACGACATTATAGAAATTGACGGCATTGACGAATTAGCCGCAGAAGATAACTCTTATATTAAATATATAAACGGAGGTCAAAATAATGAATAATCAAACAGCAACCACCGAAAAAAAGAAAATAGATTGGCTTATTACCTTAGTTCCCCTCGCCCTTATTGTAGGACTTAGCCTTCTCTTCTTTTTTGCACCGGATGCATCTAACAATGTTGTAAGCAGTGTCAGATACTTTTTAGGTGACACTATGGGTTCATATTACCTTGTTATAGGTCTTGGCGTATTTTTGTTTTCAATGTTTATTGCCTTTTCAAAATACGGTAATATAGTACTCGGTGATAAAGATGAAAAGCCTAAATACTCCTTCTTTTCATGGGGTTCTATGATGTTTACCGCAGGTCTTGCGGCAGATATTCTTTTCTATTCTTTTTCGGAATGGATTTTGTATGCTACCGACCCGCATATTGAAGAACTCGGCGGCATACAAGAATGGGCAGGCGTTTTTCCGATTTACCATTGGAGCCTTATTCCTTGGAGTTTTTATTTGGTTCTTGCCGTTGCATTCGGATTTATGCTTCACGTAAGAAAGGTTAACAAGCAAAAATATTCCGAAGCGTGCCGCCCCATTTTAGGCAAACACACCGACGGCATTGCAGGCAGATTAATTGACCTTCTTGCAGTTTTTGCTTTACTTGCAGGTACCGCCACAACATTTTCACTCGCTACTCCCCTTATGGCAAAAATTATAACGGTAATTTTCGGTATAAAAACCAACGAAACCGTAATTAATATTATAATCTTGCTTGTAACCTGTGCGGTATACACATATTCGCTTTTACACGGATTTAAAGGCATTAATATTCTTGCAAAATCTTGCATCTTTTTATTCTTCGGACTTTTGTTATACGTTTTGCTTTTTGGCGGTCAAACAAAATACATTATTGAAACGGGTATAACATCAATAGGTACAATGGTACAAAACTTCTTTGGTTTATCTACATATACAGACCCTGCAAGAACAACATCGTTCCCGCAAAATTGGACCATTTTCTATTGGGCTTATTGGATGGTTTGGTGCGTTGCCGCTCCGTTCTTTATAGGCAATATTTCACGCGGCAGAACGGTACGTCAAACAATTTTAGGCGGTTATGCTTTTGGCGTTGGCTCTACAATAGTAAGTTTTGTAATTTTGGGCAACTACTCATTAGGTCTTCAAACATCGGGTGCCGCTGACTTTATTAAAATTTACACAGAAAGCGGCAAAGATTTATATTCACTTATTATTGAAATTATTAATACAATGCCATGTGCACCGCTTGTACTTGTACTTGTATTGGTAACAATGCTGTTGTTCTATGCAACTTCATTCGACTCAATAGCATTAATTGGTGCTTGCTACAGTTATAAAAAACTCGGTCAAAACGAAATGCCAAGCAAATGGATACAACTTGTATGGTGTATATTACTTATTGTGTTGCCTATAGCGTTGCTTTTCTCTGAAAGTTCTATGAGCAACTTACAATCGGTAAGTATTATAGCCGCATTCCCGATAGGTATTGTAATTATTTTAATAATAGCAAGTTTTGTAAAAGATGCAAAACGTGTTATGAAAGAACGTGAAACCGAAGTTACAACACCGCAAGAGGATTAACTGATTTAACATTTAAAAACCGGAATTCATATTTAATATGAATACCGGTTTTTTGTTATATTGATTTTTTACGCATTAAGCGTTTATAGACTATTACCGCCACTATGCAGGATAAAACCTCACATATCGGGAACGATGCCCATACAAGCGAATTTGCTTTTTGTGAATAAGATATTGCAATTTTTGAAAATGCTAACACAAACGGAAACAAAAATACTACTTGTCGGCAAAGTGAAACAACAAGCGATTCTTTACCGCCGTCAAGTGCCTGAAATACACCTTGTAATGCAATATTTGTGCCGGCAAAAACAAATGAGAACGAAATTATTCGCATAGCACTTATAAACAGTTTTTCGGTTTCTCCGCCTAAACCGAATACTTTTGCAAAAGAACCAGTAAATATTTCTATAGAGACAAAACCAATAAACATAATTATAAAAGTGTATTTTATTCCGCAAACTATACCGCGTTTAATACGCTTTTTATCACCCATACCGCTTGCAAAGGCAAACCCATAGACAACATAAGTTCGTCTACAGCCATAGCCGCCATTTTGTTTTGTTTGTTGTTATTCAATTAATTACCTCCTAAAGCACAAAAAATGCGTAAGCCCAAACTGGACTTACGCATTTCTGCTACTCGTTAATGTTATTTTAACATAATTTCAATTTAAAATTAAGCAATCAATTTTGCAATTAAATGCCAATTTTTTTAAGTTTTAAATTAAAAATTATTCGTCGCAAACCACAGA
>CAZUYL010000124.1:0-3108 GCA_964624945.1 uncultured Ruminococcus sp.
GTTAATTGACCAATCATTATATTTTTAGGTAGGCTTAATATGGCACAAATTAAATTTACAAAAATGCACGGAATAGGTAATGATTACGTTTATATAAACTGTTTTGAAGAACAGGTTAAAAACCCGTCTGAACTCGCCGTAAAAATGTCACCTCGCCGTTTTGGCGTTGGTGCCGACGGCGTTATATTAATCTGCCCTTCACAAGTAGCCGACGCTAAAATGCGTATGTTTAATCTTGACGGCAGCGAGGGTAAAATGTGCGGCAACGGTATACGCTGCGTTGGTAAATATATTTATGACAGCGGCATAGCACACAAAAATGTTATTACGGTTGAAACGTTAAGCGGCATAAAAACGCTTGAGGTTACCGAGCAAAACGGTGTTGCCGTTTCACTTAAAGTTGATATGGGCAAGGCAGAACTTAAAACCGAATTAATACCTGCCATTTGCAACCTTGATAAAATAATAAATATGCCCTTGCGTGTTGCCGACACCGATTACAACATCACCGCCGTTTCTATGGGTAATCCGCACGCGGTTGTTTTTTGTGATGATGTAGACGGTTTAAATCTTGAAAAAATAGGTCCCGATTTTGAACATCATAAAATGTTTCCCGAACAGGTTAACACCGAATTTATAAAGGTGATTGACAGAAACACCCTGCAAATGCGTGTTTGGGAACGCGGCAGCGGTGAAACTTTTGCTTGCGGCACGGGTGCTTGTGCTGCTGTGGTAGCCGCTGTAGAAAACGGATATTGCCCTCGCGACTGCGAAATTACGGTTCATCTTTTAGGCGGTGATTTGTTTATAACATACAAATCGGACGGCACCGTATTTATGCGTGGCGAAGCACAAAAGGTATACGACGGCGTTTATCAATACTAATTTTAAGGAGTAATATTATGACCGAAAAAGAATGTATGGAACTGCTCTACAAAGCGGTATTAACCCTTGAAACACCCGAAGAATGTCACCAGTTGTTTGAAGACCTTTGCACACCTAAAGAACTTAAATCTATGGCACAGCGTTTTGCGGTTGCAAAAATGTTGAGCGAAGTTAAAACTTATAAAGATATAGTTACCGAAACTGCCGCATCAACCGCCACAATAAGCCGTGTAAGTCGCACTATGAGTAACGGCACCAAAACCGTTTTGGAAAGACTTAAATAATATGTATAACAGTTTTTCCGATTTTTACGATTTTTTAATGCTCGATGTTGACTACGAAAAAAGAACAGAGTATTTGTGCAATCTTTTTAAAAAATTTGACCGTATGCCAACCTTACTTTTAGATTTGGCTTGCGGCACAGGTGAATTCAGTAACCATTTTGCAAAACGCAACGTGTCGGTTATAGGTGTTGATATTTCTTACGATATGCTTGCCGTAGCACGTGAAAAATCTGCAAACGAGAATTGCGACGTGCTTTACCTTTGTCAAGACGCATCTGAACTTGATTTGTACGGCACTATAGACGGTGCAATCTGTTGCCTTGACAGTCTTAATCACATAACCGATTACGACAAGTTTTGCAAAGCGATTGAACGCACCGCCCTGTTTCTTGAAAAAGACCGACTTTTTATATTTGATTTAAACACTCCTTATAAACACCGTGAGGTTTTGGGCGATAACACCTTTGTTATCGACACCGAACAGGTTTACTGCGTTTGGCAAAACGAATATGACGGCAAAAACAACACCGTTGATATAAACCTTGACTTTTTTGAAGCAGACGGCGAGTGTTATTACCGCTCAAACGAGAATTTTTGCGAGCGTGCATACACAAAAGCCGAAATTGAAAACGCACTCGAAAAGGCTAATCTTAAAATAGAAGCCGTTTATGACGACTTAACCGAAAAATCGCCCGAAGCCGATTCTCAACGGGTGGTATATGTAACTCGAAAGGTAAATTAATTATGGGAAAATTATTAAGATGTATCACTTCAGACGGTTTGGTTATGGCAACCGCTATAGACAGCACCGACATTGTAACTCAAGCCGAAAAATTGCATAAAACATCTGCCGTTGTAACGGCGGCACTTGGCAGATTGCTAACCGCAACATCGCTTATGGGTAATGCACTCAAAGGTGAAAAAGATACCATAACCGTAAAAATTGACGGTAACGGCCCTGCAGGTTCGCTTATCGCCGTAGCCGATAGCCGCGGTGATGTTAGGGGCTATGTTGTAAATCCCGTGGTAGAAATACCCCTAAAACCCAACGGCAAACTTGACGTAAGCGGAGCAGTAGGCACCGAAGGTACACTCTATGTTATAAAAGATTTGGGACTTAAAGAACCCTACAACGGCTTTGTGCCGATTTCCACAGGCGAAATTGCCGAAGATATAGCCGCTTATTATGCAATCAGCGAACAAATACCCACCGTTTGTGCTTTGGGCGTGCTTGTAAATCCAGATTTAACCGTTAGGGTAGCAGGCGGTTATATAATTCAGTTGTTGCCGGCGGCACACGGTTACGAAGAGGTTATATCAAAACTTGAATCAAATATAAAAGAGATGGAACCCATTACAACTTTGCTTGATAAGGGCAAAAGCATTGAGGATATTGTGCGTATTGCACTTAAAGGTTTTGAGGTAGAGGTTCTTGAAGAACAATCTGCTGCATATAAATGTAACTGTTCACGTGAGCGTTTTGCAAACGCACTCAAATGCTTAAGTCGTGAAGAACTTGAGTCTATAGCAAGCGATACAAAACCCGCCGAAGCGGTATGTCATTTCTGCAATAAAGTATACACTTTCTCAAGCGAAGAACTTAAAAGATTTGCTGAGAATAAAAAAGTTTAAATTTTTTCAAAAAAACACTTGACATTATGAAAGCATTGTGTTATTATAATGTTCGTCGCCGGTGAGTTGCGATTAACAGAGCCAGCGTTTCGTGGGAGCATAGCTCAGCTGGGAGAGCATCTGCCTTACAAGCAGAGGGTCACAGGTTCGAGCCCTGTTGTTCCCACCACCTGGCCTGGTAGTTCAGTTGGTTAGAACGCTAGCCTGTCACGCTAGAGGTCGTGGGTTCGAGCCCCATCCAGGTCGCCATTTTTTGCCTCTGTAGCTCAGTCGGTAGAGCAGGGGACTGAAAATCCCCGTGTCGTTG
>CAZUYL010000125.1:0-3053 GCA_964624945.1 uncultured Ruminococcus sp.
AATATTGACTGTAAATTATTTTAATGGTAAAATAATTTTTAGAATATACACTATTTTAAAAAGGATTTTTGAAATATGAAATCAATCAAAACAATATATAAAACAGGTTACGGACCTTCAAGTTCACATACAATGGGGCCTTCATTTGCGGCAATGAATTTTGCGGAAAGTTTTCCAAAAGCGGATTTTATTAAGGTTATTCTTTACGGTTCGCTTGCAAAAACAGGTAAAGGTCACGGAACCGACCGTGCTATTGAAGTAACCCTTAATAAAGTAAAAACCGAAATTATTTTTGATACCGATACTCAATGTACAAATCACCCAAACACTATTGATTTTATTGCCTATAAAAACAATATTCAACTTGGAACAAAACGGTACTACAGTATAGGCGGCGGTGAAATACGCGAAGACAGTAACAAAGCCTTTGTTCCACCCGAAATATATAACGAAAAAAATTTCAGCGAAATTGCTGAATATTGCAAATCAAAAAACATTCGCCTTTCGGATTATGTTTTTCAACACGAAGATGAAGATATTAAACCTTTTTTGCTTAATGTCTGGAAAACAATGCAAAATGCAATTAACGAAGGTTTAAGCAAAACAGGCGTATTACCCGGTGGACTTTCTGTAGAAAGAAAGGCACAAATTCTCTATAACCAAAAGCATATTGATGAAAGCCCACAAACAAAAGAAAACCGACTTGTATGTTCATATGCTTTTGCGGTCAGTGAACAAAATGCTGATTGCGGTATTATAGTGACCGCACCAACCTGTGGCTCTTGCGGTGTTGTACCTGCTGTACTTAAATATATGCAAGAAAAGAACAACTTTTCAGATGCGGATATTGTGCGTGCTCTTGCCGTGGCAGGTTTAGTTGGCAACATTGTCAGCACAAATGCTTCAATAAGCGGTGCGGAATGCGGTTGTCAAGCCGAAATAGGAACCGCTTGCAGTATGGCATCTGCCGCACTTGGTGAACTTTTTGAAATGGGTATTGACCAAATAGAATATGCTGCAGAAGTAGCAATGGAACATCATTTAGGTCTTACTTGTGACCCCGTTTGCGGACTGGTACAAATTCCTTGTATTGAAAGAAATGCAGTTGCGGCAATGCGTGCAATTAATGCACTAAGCCTTGCAAATTTTCTTTACAGCAGCCGTAAAGTTTCGTTTGATACAGTTGTTGAAACAATGTATCAAACGGGTAAAGATTTATCTCATCTTTACCGTGAAACATCTGAAGGCGGACTTGCAAAGTTATACTCAAATAAGTAATTTAAAAAAGTCTTGACTGTACGTCAAGATTTTTTTAAAACGCAGTTGTTAACCAATAAACAATTCCGTAAATCACGCTTGCTATTGTGCCGTACATTATTACAGGCCCTGCAATAGTAAAGATTTTAGCACCTACACCGAGTATCCAACCCTCGTTTTTAAATTCGATTGCAGGCGAAACCACCGCATTTGCAAATCCCGTTATAGGCACTAATGTTCCCGCTCCGGCATGCTTTGCGATTTTATCAAACCAACCAATACCCGTAAGCAATGCCGCTAAAAATATAATTGTTACAGGCACCGCCATTTTTACAACTTTTTCGGATAAATTGAGCATTGTGTAAAATTCATTAAACAACTGACCTATAACACAAATGGCACCGCCAACACAAAAAGCCCATATAAAATCTTTTACTTTGGGGGAGTTTGGAGATGCCTTTTTTACCATTTTACTGTATGTTTTATTATCGGGTAACACAACAACACTTTCCTTTCAAAAGTATTGTTACCGCATTAAAGTTACTTATACGGATTATAATTGTTTAAAAATTCCTGCCATTGTTTTTCAGAAAGTTTTTGACCGTCTTTGCTGCCGTACTGATTATAGATACCGTCTACCAATGAATTATAAATTTTATTGGTTTTAATGGCGGCACGTATTAAAATAAATGAAATTGCAACGGCAATTAATATAATAAGTGCTGCAGGAATTACAAATTTCCAATAAAAAGATGCCATATATCCGTCGGCATAAACTGAAATAGGCATATAAGTCAGCACCGACGCCAACTGTGTTATTATTGCCACTACCGAAGCGATGACCTTTTTGTTAATAACATAAAAAACAGCGGAAATTATCATCAAAACCGAACAAGCAACTGTGGTTATAAATACGCTTTTAAAATCGGTATAAGCAAATATGCCTGATTTGAATTTGAGAATAAAACTGAAAACCGATGTTATTAATATAAGCAAAGAGTAACACCAAACTATAATTGCCGCAACACCCAAACCGTTAATTAAAGGCGAACCGTTATCGGCGTATTTAATGCCGTATTTTTCTTTATATTTATCAACGTAATTTAAAATGTTTTGATTTTTTTTCATACTTATCACCCAATAGAATTTTGTTTTAATTTATTATACATTAAATAACATTACTTGACAAGTGTTTACAAAAAAATATATAATATAACATGGTGATTATATGGCTAAAATAAATATAGTAATGGTAGAACCCGAAATTCCGCAAAACACAGGCAATGTTGCACGCACCTGTGCCGCTACGGGTGCTAGGCTGCATCTTGTGGGGCCTATGGGTTTTAAAATTGATGATAAAAAATTAAAACGTGCAGGGCTTGATTATTGGCAATATCTCGACATTACCTATTACGAAAACATAAACGAATTTTTTGAAAAAAACAAAGACGGCAAATTTTTCTTTTTTACAACTAAAGGCAGACACACCCATTCCGACCCCGAATACCCCGATAACTGCTATCTGCTTTTCGGCAAAGAAACAAAAGGCTTGCCCGAAGAATTACTGCTTGCCAACCCCGACACCTGTGTCAGAATACCTATGCAGTACGACATTCGCAGTTTAAACCTTTCAAATTCGGTTGCTATTGCCGTTTATGAGGTTTTACGGCAATGGAACTATCCCGAACTTGAAAATTTAGGTCAGTTGCATAATTACAAGTGGGAAGATAATATTTAATTTTATAGTAAATATGTATTGAAAATTTTGAAATTTGTGGTAAAATATAATTGTATAT
>CAZUYL010000126.1:0-2960 GCA_964624945.1 uncultured Ruminococcus sp.
ATACGGTGCAAAGCGTCCTAAAGCAGGTGCAAAATAATTTTTAGAGAATAGACAATCTCTGCTGATAAACCGGCAGACTTTATATATATTAAAAGTCTTGCTTGGTGTAACGGGAATTTGTCAACTCGAGTACCTATGATATCATTCCTATGAAGGAGGGAAGTAAAATGCCAAGAAGAGGCTTTATTGCAAAACGTGATGTATTGCCCGATCCTATTTACAACTCAAAGAAGGTTACACGTCTTATCAACAACATTATGCTTGACGGTAAAAAAGGTGTAGCACAAAAAATAGTTTACGGTGCTTTTGACATCATTAGTGAAAAAACTGGTAAAGATCCGCTCGAAGTATTCGATGCTGCTATGGAAAATATTATGCCGCAACTCGAATGTAAAGCGGTTCGTAAAGGCGGTGCAACCTATCAAGTTCCGTTTGAGGTTCGCCCCGAAAGAAAACAAACTTTGGCGTTGCGTTGGCTTACAATGTTTAGCCGTCAACGTTCAGAACGCACAATGAAAGAGCGTCTCGCTTCTGAAATTATTGATGCTACAAACGGCTTAGGTAATGCAGTTAAAAGACGTGAAGAAATGCACAGAACAGCAGAAGCTAACAAAGCGTTTGCTCATTACAGATGGTAATTTGTTGATGACCGCGTAGAAACGCGGATGGAGGTTAAAATGCCAAGAAAAGTATCTCTTGAAATGACAAGAAATATTGGTATTATGGCTCACATAGATGCAGGTAAAACCACCACAACCGAGCGTATCCTTTTTTATACCGGTGTAAACCGTAAAATGGGTGAAACTCACGATGGCGGTGCTACTATGGACTGGATGGCTCAAGAGCAGGAGCGTGGTATTACCATTACTTCTGCTGCCACCACATGTTTCTGGAATGACCATCGTATCAATATTATCGACACCCCCGGACACGTTGACTTTACTGTTGAGGTTCAGCGTTCACTCCGTGTACTTGACGGTTCTGTAACCGTTCTTTGTGCAAAAGGCGGTGTTGAACCGCAGTCTGAAACCGTTTGGCATCAGGCTGACGAATACAAAGTTCCCCGTATGATCTATGTAAACAAAATGGACATTATGGGTGCTGACTTTTATCACGTGCTCGATATGGTTAAAGAACGTTTCAACTGCAACGCAGTTCCGATTCAATTACCTATCGGCAGTGAAGACACATTTAGAGGTATCGTTGACCTTGTAAATAACGATGCCGAAATTTATTATGACGATCTCGGTAAAGACGTTCGCAGAGAACCCATTCCCGATGATATGAAAGAACTCGCTGAAAAATATCGTACAGCATTGATTGAGTCTATTGTTGAAATGGACGACGAATTAATGGAAAAATATTTTGAAGGCGAAGAACCCACCGTTGAACAGATGAAG
Organism: uncultured Ruminococcus sp.; assembly: GCA_964624945.1. GTDB lineage: Bacteria > Bacillota > Clostridia > Oscillospirales > Acutalibacteraceae > UBA737. Next base: position 1,401 of record CAZUYL010000126.1, read on the forward strand.
AAAATAATCCGCAAGGCAACTATTGATAATGAAATGGTTCCGATTTGCTGCGGTACTTCTTATCGTAACAAGGGCGTTCAACCGCTTCTTGATGCTATTGTTGATTATATGCCGGCACCTACCGACGTACCCGCTATTAAAGGTATCAACCCCGATACCGATGAAGAAGAAGAAAGAATTTCTTCTGATTCAGAGCCGTTTGCAGCATTGGCATTTAAGATTGCTACCGACCCGTTCGTTGGTAAAATTTGCTATTTCCGTGTATATTCGGGTTCTGTTGATGCAGGCTCTGGTGTTTACAACACAGTAAAGCAAAACCGCGAAAGAATGGGACGTATCTTGCAGATGCACGCTAACCACCGTGAAGACCTTGAAACCTGTTATGCAGGTGACATTGCTGCTGCGGTTGGTCTTAAAAACACCACAACAGGTGATACCCTTTGTGATGAAAAGCATCCTATTATTCTTGAGTCTATGAACTTCCCCGAACCTGTTATTCGTGTTGCTATTGAACCGAAAACAAAAGCAGGTCAGGAAAAAATGGGCATCGCTCTTGCAAAACTTGCTGAAGAAGATCCTACATTTAAGTGCTACACTGATGAGGAAACCGGTCAGACAATTATTGCCGGTATGGGTGAATTACACCTTGAAATCATCGTTGACCGTTTGCTCCGTGAATTTAAAGTTGAAGCAAACGTTGGTGCACCTCAGGTTGCTTATAAAGAAAGTATCCGCAAGAAAGTTGACCACGAAACCAAGTACAAACGTCAGTCAGGCGGTTCAGGTCAATACGGTCACGTTAAGATTATTCTTGAACCTAACGAAACAGGCAAGGGTTATGAGTTTATTAATTCTGTAACCGGCGGTACTGTTCCGAAAGAATACATTCCTGCTGTTGACCAAGGTATCCAAGGTGCATTGCACGCAGGTGTTCTTGCAGGTTACCCCGTAGTTGACGTTAAGGTAACACTTTACGATGGTTCTTACCACGAAGTTGACTCTTCTGAAATGGCGTTTAAGATTGCCGGTAGTATGGCATTCAAAGAAGCATGCCGCATCGCTGATCCGGTTCTTCTTGAACCTATTATGAAGGTTACAGTTATTGTTCCTGAAGAATATATGGGTGACGTTATCGGTGACCTTAACTCACGCCGTGGTGAAATTCAGGGCTTTGAAGACCGTTCAGGTCTCAAACAAATTAATGCTCGTGTACCGCTTGGTGATATGTTCGGTTACGCTACCGACCTTCGTTCTAAAACACAGGGCCGTGGTCAGTATGTAATGGAACCTGACGGTTACAAAGAAGTTCCGAAGAGCATTGCTGAAAAAATTATTTCTAACAGAGCAAAAAACAATTAATCTTTTAAGTATTTCAAATAATACTTGAAATTTTAAGAGTTATTTGGTAAACTATAATTATCTGATAAAGATTATTTCTATTAAGGAGGAAAATTCAAATGGCAAAGGCTAAATTTGAACGTAACAAGCCGCATGTTAACATCGGCACCATCGGTCACGTTGACCATGGTAAGACAACCCTTACCGCTGCAATCACAAAGT
>CAZUYL010000127.1:0-2921 GCA_964624945.1 uncultured Ruminococcus sp.
GTGTAAATTATTGCGTTTTTAAAACATTTTTAAGAAATTTACCCGTATAAGATGATGTATTTGCGGCAACTTTTTCGGGTGTGCCCTGTGCTACAACCGTTCCGCCGCCGTTACCACCTTCGGGACCTAAGTCTATAATATGGTCGGCAACCTTAATTACATCAAGATTATGTTCAATAACAAGCACGGTGTTGCCTGCATCAACCAAACGCTGAAGAACGTCTATAAGTCGGTGAACATCGGCAGTATGCAAACCTGTTGTAGGTTCATCAAGAATATAGATTGTTTTGCCTGTGCTTTTTTTAGAAAGTTCGGTAGCAAGTTTAACACGCTGTGCCTCACCACCCGAAAGTGTTGTAGCACTTTGACCGATTTTGATATATCCTAGACCTACATCAAACAAAGTTTTTAGTTTGCGGTAAATTCTTGGGTGATTTTCAAAGAAATTCATTCCCTCTTCGACGGTCATTTCAAGAACATCAAAAATATTTTTGCCCTTATAACAAACGCCCAATGTTTCTTTATTATAACGTGTACCCTCGCAAACCTCACACGGTACGTAAATATCTGGCAAGAAATGCATTTCTATTTTTTTAATACCGTCACCCTGACAGGCTTCACATCTGCCGCCCTTTACATTAAACGAAAATCTGCCTGCGGTATAACCCTTTGCCTTGGCATCTTTTGTGTTGGCGTAAAGGTCACGTATATCGGTGAATACGCCTGTATAGGTTGCAGGGTTGCTACGCGGTGTTCTGCCTATGGGGGATTGGTCGATATTGATTACTTTATCAAGATTTTCGATGCCGTCAATTGACTTGTATTTACCCGAAATTGTTTTTGCACGGTTTAATTTATTGGCTAAAACCTTGTAAACAATATCATTTACAAAAGATGATTTACCGCTACCCGAAACACCCGTAACACAAACAAATTCGCCAAGCGGTATTTTAACATTAATATTTTTAAGATTATTTTCAGCCGCACCCTTAACGGTTAAAAAGTTGCCGTTACCGTGGCGGCGTTTTTGGGGCACGGGTATAATTTTTCTGCCCGATAAATAATCTGCCGTTACCGAATTTTTACATTGCATAAGTTGTTCGGGTGTTCCACTGAAAACAAGTTCGCCGCCGTGAATACCGGCACCCGGACCTATATCTATTACGTAATCGGCTTCACGCATGGTGTCTTCATCATGTTCTACAACAATTAGCGTGTTGCCAAGGTCACGTAAATGTTTAAGTGTAGCAAGCAAACGTTCGTTATCTCGCTGATGCAAACCGATGCTTGGCTCATCAAGAACGTAAAGCACACCTGTAAGCGAAGAACCTATTTGCGTTGCAAGGCGTATACGCTGACTCTCACCGCCGGATAGTGTACCAGACGAACGTGACATTGACAAATAATCAAGACCTACGCTCGACAAAAAGTTTAGGCGTTCTCTTATCTCTTTTAAAATAGGCTCGGCAATCATTTTTTGCATATCGGCTAATTGCAAGCCGTTTATAAAATCAAGTGCCTCACCTACCGACATATCACAAAGTTCTTTTATGTTTTTACCGCCGACCGTTACGGCTAAATATTCGGGTTTTAACCTTGCACCTTTACAATCTGGGCAGGCACTCTCGGTCATATAGGTTTCGTATTCGGCACGGGCATAATCGCTTTTGGTGTTTTCATAACGGCGTTGCAAATTGTTGATAACGCCCTCAAACGATGCATAATATGTGCCGTTGCCAAAGTCGGAATTGCGATGCAGTTCTAACTCTTGTGAACCTGTGCCGTAAAGCACAACGTTTTTAACTTCGGGTGATAAATCTTTCCAAGGGGTGTTAATATCAAAATTATATTTACGGGCTATGCCGTCGTAATACATTGCGGCAATGGCACCTGCATCGGGGTTGAACCAAGAATTAACGCCCCAACCTGCCGCTTTGATGCAACCTTCATTTAAAGATTTTTCCTCATCATTAATAACCAAACGAGGATCAATTTTCATAAACATACCTATACCTGTACAGGTTGGGCACGCCCCCATAGGATTGTTAAATGAAAACATTGTTGGGGTAAGTTCAGGTATACTGATGCTGTGTTCATCACAAGCGTAACTTTGAGAAAATTGCAGTTCTTCACCGCCGATTACGTCAGCCGCAACAAGACCGCCTGAAAGCGAAAGTGCCGTTTCAATGCTGTCGGCAAGGCGTGAACGTATATCTGATTTTATTACAAGACGGTCGACTACAACCTCTATCATATGCTTTTTGTTTTTTTCGAGTTTGATTTCTTCGGATAAATCGTAGATATTGCCGTCAATTCGCACACGCACATAACCTGATTTTCTTACCCTGTCAAGTTCTTTTACATGTTCGCCTTTTCTACCCTTTACTATTGGTGATAAAATTTGAACCTTACTGCCTTCGGGCAAGTTCATAACGGTATCAACTATTTGGTCGGTAGATTGCTGTGTTATTTCTTTATGGCAAATCGGACAATGCGGCACACCTACACGTGCATATAAAAGACGTAAATAGTCGTATATTTCGGTAACGGTGCCTACAGTAGAACGTGGATTTTTTGAGGTTGTTTTTTGGTCAATAGAAATTGCAGGAGAAAGACCGTCGATGCTGTCTACATTCGGTTTTTCCATTTGACCTAAAAACTGACGTGCATAACTTGAAAGCGATTCAACATATCGCCTTTGACCTTCGGCATAAATGGTATCAAACGCAAGCGAAGACTTACCGCTGCCTGAAAGACCTGTAAACACTACAAGTTTATCACGCGGGATAGTTACATCCATATTTTTAAGGTTGTTTTCTTTTGCACCTTTTACAATTATTTTATCGTTAGCCAAAAGCGTTTCCTCCGAGAACATACGTTTTAATAATTATACGACATTTATTTTTTAATGTAAATAAAAA
>CAZUYL010000128.1:0-2837 GCA_964624945.1 uncultured Ruminococcus sp.
TCGGAAACGTGGACGGTGGGACTTCATTTTAAAATCCCAATTATTGAAAATGTTGCAAAAATAGTCAGCTTGAAAGAAAGAGTGGTGGATTTCGCACCTCAACCCGTTATCACAAAAGATAACGTTACCATGCAAATTGACACGGTTGTTTTCTTCCGTATTTTTGATGCAAAACTTTACACATACGGTGTTGTAAACCCCGTAAAAGCACTCGACAATCTTACAGCAACAACACTACGTAACATTGTCGGTGAAATGGAACTTGACGGCACCCTCACCTCGCGTGACATCATCAACACACGTATGACCGCCATTCTTGACGATGCAACTGACCAATGGGGCATTAAAGTTACACGTGTCGAACTTAAAAACATTATTCCGCCTACCGAAATTCAAAACGCCATGGAAAAGCAAATGAAGGCAGAACGTGACCGCCGTGAAACACTTTTGCAAGCCGAAGGTCACAAGGCGGCAGCCATCACCCGTGCCGAAGGTGACAAACAGGCTATGATATTAGAAGCCGAAGGTGAACGCGATGCACGTATTGCCCGTGCCGAAGGCGAGGCAAAGGCAATATACCTTTCCAAAAAAGCCGAAGCAGACGGTCTTGCCGCTTTAAAAGAAGCAGGTGTAGATGCCGCCGTGCTTGAACTTAAAAAATATGAGGCTTTGGTTAATATGGCAAACGGTACAGCATCTAAACTTATTATTCCTACCGATGCCGTAAATACCGTTACCAACAACGCCATTTTTACCGAAACCACAGGTTTAGGCGACGACACAAAACCTGCAACTAAACCTCAAAAACCACTCAAAAAAGATGAATGTTGCGATTAACCGTAATATTCAAGTTTGATTTTTAAAGCCAAAGGATAGACACGCTGTTTCAAATGTGTCTATCCTAATTTTAAATACAAAGGAGCATTTTTATGAACAAAATAGAAAGTTTTAAAATAAATCACTTAAAGTTAGAATCGGGGTTATATGTATCACGCAAAGACAAAAACATCGATTGCATTGTAACCACTTTTGATTTACGCATAACCGAACCCAACCGTGAACCTGTAATAGATATGCCCGCACTTCACACAATAGAGCATTTATGTGCCACATATTTACGCAACAGCAACCGCTCAAGCGATGTAATATATTTCGGGCCTATGGGTTGCAGAACAGGTTGTTACCTTGTTATGTTCGGTGATTTAAAATCTGAAGATGTCTACCCCTTGGTAGACTCTATGTGCGATTTTGTAATAAACTTTAACGGTGATATTCCCGGTGCTACCCCAATAGAATGCGGTAATTATTCCGAACAAAATCTTAATATGGCAAAATACTACATTACAAAATACCAAAAATCTCTTGCAGAAAATAAAAATTTTTTATATAAAGACTAATTCGCAAGTCTGCGTTTTGCACCGCTTGTAATATCAGCAATTTCATTGCTCATAAACAGTAATGCGGTTATATTTGGCAGTGCCATAATTCCGTTTAATATTTCGGCTGCGGTCCACACGGCATCGGCTTTAAACAGTGCAGCAGGCACCGTCGCCGATACAAATAATATTAAAAAATATTTACGTGCCTTATCGCCTAACAAAAACACCGCAAATTTAATGCCGTACAACCCCCACCCTACTGTAGATGAAAATGCAAAAAAGCAGACTATAGGGCAAAAAACAAATATAATATTTTTGCCGTATACCTCAACCAAAGCGTTGTATGTAACAAGTGATGCATCGCTGTTTCCGTATTTTATATTGCCTACGCATAAAACCGTAACCGCCGTAAGTGTACAAACCACCACCGTGTCAATAAACACTTCCATTAGCCCCATAAGTCCGAGTTCTATTTCATTACCGTTACTGCAAGCATACGCAATAGGTGCGGTACCCAGTCCCGCTTCGTTTGAAAACACACCACGTGACATTCCAAACCTAACACCGACAAAAGCCGAACCTACTACCCCCCCTGTAACGCATTTCGGATTAAACGCACCTTTTATAATTTGACCAAAAACCGCAGGTATTTTTTTGAAATAAAAAACAATCACACCTAAGCAAACCGCTATGTAAAGTATTGTCATAACAGGCAAGATTTTTTCGCAAAAACTACCTATTTTGCCGTCGTTTTTTAAAACACACGCACAAAGAAAAGCACATATTCCGCCTACAGATAAGCGTATAAAAAATTCACTCCCCGACGGAATATCAAAAACCGTTTCGGCAACATTTAACACGCTCACCGCCATAGTGTTTATCTGTGTCATATTGCCTACCCCAAACGATGCCGCTATACCGCAAACACAAAAAATTTTAGAAAGCGGAGCAAAAATATTCGGCAATCCGTGTTTTATGTAGTACATAGCACCGCCCGAGTAACTGCCATCGGAGTTGGTTTCACGGTAGCGAACTGCAAGTGCTATTTCCGAAAATTTAATTATCATACAAAAAAATGCCGATACCCACATCCAAAAAACAGCACCTGCACCGCCTAAAGCGACTGCACCTGCCACACCTATAATGTTACCTGTGCCCATAGTCGCCGAAAGTGCCGTGCTAGCAGACTGTGTTGCGGTCATTTTAACATTGTCGGTTTTTTCTTGCTTTTTAAAAAAGGTTTTAAATGCCGCTTTAAAATATCTTATTTGAAAAAATCCCGTTCGCACACTTAGTATTACAGCGGTAAAAAATATTAACAATAATGTAGGCGTTCCCCACACGGCATCATTGATTTTACTCAACAAATTCATCAATTTTCACCTATTTTTAAAAAATTTTTAATTTTTTTGAAATTTAGTATTGATTTTATAAAAGTTTTGTGTTATTATACTATGG
>CAZUYL010000129.1:0-2766 GCA_964624945.1 uncultured Ruminococcus sp.
CAATTACATTAATAAATTGCTAAATGTAATTTGTACAGAAGATGTGGATGGATATTGTTGATCGAGTTAATATCAGTTTTAAGTTGTTCATCAGTTACATTGTTAAAGTTAGTGCCTCTTGGAAAGAAAAAGCGAAGTAAACCATTTATGTTTTCATTGCTACCGCGTTGCCAAGGTGCGTGCGTATCAGCAAAGTAAACTTTTAAATCTAATTCTTGCTCCAAATCTTTGTAGGCAAGAAATTCGGTGCCGTTATCCAATGTCAGAGTTAATGGTTTGACCTTTATTTCTGCATTTGCAAATGCAAAAATAAAGGCGGCATTCGTAGTTTTTTCTTTTTTCTTTTGCTATTGCAGCAACGAGTTGACGCGACCTTCTGTCAACAGCAGTAATCAAATAGCCATTACCGACAGAACCATACACCATATCTCCTTCAAAATCTCCCAATCTTGAACGCTCATTTACTGCTCGTTCACGATCATGAATTGATTTTTCAAAATACTGTGTATATGATTTCTTTTGATTAGAGTAAGGTTTAGCCTTTCTTCTAAAATGAGTCCAGGGTTTAATGCCGGGAAATAACCTCGCTCTTACAGCACGATAAACAGATGAATAAGAGAAAGTTTCAAAATGCTTGCTATTCCATTAGCCAGCAATAATTTCGGGAGACCAATATTGAAGTAATCCGTTAAATACAAAATCATACATTTCCTTGTTCAAAATCAAATTGTTTTTTCTATGACATTGTTTACGTCGATGTTTGTAATTTGTTTGTGCATGCCAATGATGATAGTGGTTTGCTTTTTTACTCCAGTTGCGTCTCACTTCTCGACTTATTGTAGACGGACTTCTTCCGAGTGCTGCTATGAATTTTCGCAAACTTTTCCCTTTTTCTAAACTTTCTTGTAGATATTCTCGTCCCGATAGTGTAAAATGTGTATATGACTTCATATTGACCTCCGTGTTTTATTTGGTGTAGCAACTACATTTTGGTTGATGTGAAGTCTACTTTTATTTAATCTGTTGCACTTGTTATTATAATCTGCCTTTCAAAAATCGTATTTTACATACGTTTTCACATCAAAAATCCAATAATACAGAAGCGATTGCGGTTAGGCAATCGCTTCCTTTCTAAAATATTCTGTTTTAACTCTTACCCCAACTATTGACATAGAACCAAAAAAGACTTGCCGCAGCAAGTCTTTTTTGTTTGGTGGGAGATGGTGGATTCGAACCACCGAAGGCTTAGCCAGCAGATTTACAGTCTGTCCCCTTTGGCCACTCGGGAAATCTCCCATATTAAATTTTGCAACTAAACTGGAGCTGGTGGACGGACTCGAACCCCCGACCTGCTGATTACAAATCAGCTGCTCTACCAACTGAGCTACACCAGCATTTTTTAGTGCCTGATTAATATACCACAATTATAGAGCAATGTCAAGTAAAATTTTTAAAAAAATATAAAATTTTTTGTTGACAATTCATTTACTTTGTGTTACAATGGCATTTGCACACGGAGAGGTATCGAAGCGGTCATAACGAGGCGGTCTTGAAAACCGTTTGGCGCAAGCCACAAGGGTTCGAATCCCTTCCTCTCCGCCATTTTTTTATTTATATGTATTTTTTGTTCGGCATTTGGAGTAGTACTCAAGTGGTGACGAGGCGCCCCTGCTAAGGGCGTAGGTCGGGTAACCGGCGCGAGAGTTCAAGTCTCTCCTACTCCGCCAAAGCGAAAATCCTATCGGCTTTAGTCGGTGGGATTTTTCGTTTTTTATTGAACTTTTGCTCAAACCATACACACCACAGCCTTTGATTATTGATTTAAGTTTAGGTTTCTGCTATAATAAAAATACAAAATCGGTCTATGCCGCAAAAAGTTTATGTTAAATTAAGGAGCGTAATTATGTTACCTATTAATAATCTAAAATCGCAAAGAGCGTTTTACTATTTTGAACAAATTTCGGCCATACCGCGTGGTTCGGGCAATATGCAAGCCATATCAAAATTCTGCGTTGATTTTGCAAAAAAGAATAATTTAAAATACATTGTTGACAAATCTAACAACGTAATAATTTTTAAAGATGCAACCGAAGGCTATGCAAACAGCAAACCCATTATTTTGCAAGGTCATCTTGATATGGTCTGCCAAAAAACCGCCGATTGCAATATTGATTTTGAAAAAGACGGGCTTAATTTATACATAGACGGTGATTTTATTAAAGCACACGGCACAACACTCGGTGCCGATAACGGCATAGCGGTAGCAATAACCTTGGCTATACTTGAAAGCAACAACATCCCTCACCCGCCTATCGAGGCTGTTTTTACCGTTGATGAAGAAATCGGTATGATAGGTGCTACGGCACTTGATACATCTGTGTTAAAATCTAAACGAATGATTAATCTCGATTCTGAAGAAGACGGCACAGTTACCGTTTCGTGTGCAGGCGGCAGCGATTTTATTGCTGACATTCCGTTAAATTTTGTAACCGCAAACGGAAATGCGGTAACCTTAGAAATAAGCGGTCTTAAAGGCGGACATTCGGGCGTAGAAATAAACAAAAACCGTGTTAATGCAAATCTTATAGCGGGCAGAATTTTAAATAAACTTCAAAATTTTGCAGAAATTATATCCATAAACGGCGGCGATAAAGACAACGCCATACCCAACTGCTGTGAGATTAAACTTTGCGTTTCAAATTTAGACGCATAATTTGAAACGCAAAGTTTAATCTCACAGCAGTTGGGTATGGCGTTGTCTTTATC
>CAZUYL010000130.1:0-2586 GCA_964624945.1 uncultured Ruminococcus sp.
TAATAGGTCTGCCCGCAATGGTTATGGAATTTTCGGTAGGCAGAGCAAGTCAGGCAAGTGTTATTAAAAGTTTTAAAACACTTGAAAAGCCAAATCAAAAATGGCATTTGCACGGTGTTTCGGCATTAATAGGCAACGCATTGCTTATGATGTTTTACACATCGGTTGCAGGGTGGATACTTTATTACTTTGTCAGTTTTTTAAAAGGCGATATGACGGGAATATCCAACACGCAATCGGTTAATTTGTTTAACGATATGCTTGGCAACGTGCCTGTTATGGTCGGCTTTATGGCAATAGTTGTAATTTTAGGTTTTATTATACTGTCTTTCAGTTTACAAAAGGGACTTGAACGTGTAACAAAATATATGATGATTTTGCTTTTAGCACTTATGTTGGTTCTTGCCGTTCACAGTTTTACATTAAGCGGTGCTAAAGAAGGACTTAACTTTTACCTTAACCCCGATATCAGCAAAATCAACGGCAACGTTATTGTAGGTGCCATGAATCAAGCCTTTTTCACCCTTAGTTTAGGTATAGGCTCTATGGCAATTTTCGGCAGTTATATTGATAAAGACCATACCCTTGCAAGTGAATCAATAAACGTTTTGGTGCTTGATACATTTGTTGCAATAGTAGCAGGTTTAATAATATTCCCCGCATGTTTTACTTTTGATGTTGAAGCAGGTTCCGGACCCAGCCTTTTGTTTGTTGCAATGGCAAAAGTGTTTAACAATATGTCAGGCGGCAGAATTTGGGGTTCACTCTTCTTTTTATTTATGTTTTTTGCCGCTATGTCAACCGTGCTTGCCGTGTTTGAAAACATACTCGCCTGTGTGCGTGAAATTACAGGTTGGAAACGCATAAAAGCGTGTTTAGTGTGTTGCGGCAGTATGTTGATACTTTCACTACCATGTGCACTCGGATATAATATACTTGGCAGTTTCCACCCGTTTAATTCAAGTTCGTCTGTTTTAGACCTTGAAGATTTTATTGTAAGCAACTGCTTATTGCCGCTTGGCTCACTTATTTACATTCTGTTTTGCACAAGCAAAAAAGGTTGGGGATTTGACAATTTTATTGAAGAAGCAAATACAGGAAAAGGTTTAAAAATGCCACGCTTTTTAAAACCGTATTTAACATACGTTTTACCCGTTATAATAATCTTCATATTTATAATTGGAATTCTTACATTTGAATTTGCCGACAACTTCACCATACTCGGCAAAATAACCGAATTAATAAAATAAAAAACACCGCAAGATAAATGCAATCGTTTATCTTGCGGTGTTTTTTTAATGTTTAAACAAATAATAAATTTGATACTACGTTAATAATCGGTATTGTGAATACGCAAAGCAATGTGCTAAGTAAAACACAGTTTGCGGCAAGTTCGGTTTCGCCGTTATACATTTCGGCAATATTTAACATCATGGCAGCACACGGTGTTCCGCCTAAAATAAACATAGATGCTTTAAAAATGTCGTCAAAAGGCAAGAAATATACTATAAGTAAACACAAGAACGGAAAAATAAGCAACTTGCAAAGGCAAATTAAATAAACATACGGTCTTGCAAATAATTTTTTAAATGATACCGATGCCAAACGTATGCCCAAAATAATCATACAAATAGGTGTTGTTGTACGGCTTAGCAAACTGAAAACATCTGACAACTGTGTCGGCATAATGCTTTTTACATTAAGTGCATAAAAAATTACAGCCACAACCAACGATATAAACGACGGGTTTAAAAATACTTTATTAAGTGCCATACGTTTTTTATCACCTGTAAGGCAGTAAGCACCTACGGTAAATGTAATCATATTCATACCTACAATGTACACACAGGCAAAACAAGCAACCTCGGGGTGACCGGGTAATAACGCCTTGATAATGGGTATACCGAAAAATCCTGCATTGCCAAGCCCAAAACTTGCCGTAAGCATACGGTATTTTACATCATCAAACTTTTTGCGAAATATTGCGTAAAGCACAAAGGTTAAAACGGTTTGAATAGCAAGAGCCATTAAAAAGAAATAACCTATTCGGCTGAAATTTTGCCACGAACGTTCCGTTTCAAGAAAAGATGAAATTATCATACAAGGGGAACAAACATAAACAAGTATTGCAGATATACTCGGTAAATGCTCCGCCTTTGCAATTTTAGCCTTGCAACATATAAAGCCCGGAATTATATATATAATAGTAAGCAAAACATTTACAAAAGCAATATCAAAACCCATAAAAAACCGCTCCTTTACAGTTTAAATTATCAATTCTCGACTTTGTAGTATATCCCATTTTATAAAAATTGTCAAGAAAAAGCACAGCCTAACTGCTGTTAGATAGGCTGTGCTTAACTTTTTGTTTAATACATTCAAATTTAGCGTTGTTTTTTGAATACCGCATTATAATGCGTAATATAAATTTCTAAGCAAACTTGCTAATTCTTTTTTTAAATTTTTCTTGATTTGCAGAATAGTTATCGAATGAACAGCTGACATTTACCACAAATTCATAATATTTGCTGTAATACGAAACAGAGGAATGTGTGTTATTTGATAATATGCTCCTGCTTTGTATTT
>CAZUYL010000131.1:0-2556 GCA_964624945.1 uncultured Ruminococcus sp.
TATTATTAATCTAACGGTACTAGAAAAACGCCTTCGCCGTACTGCAATTCGGTTTTGTATTTATTTTCTTCATCGAGTTCAACAATTTTAGGAGTTCCGTTATAACCGTTACCGCCGTAAACCGCAACTTTTTTACAGTTTTTAAATGTTACTGTTGCAATATTACTTTGATCACGTTCGGCATAGTTTACAAGCATAAATGCTTCACCGTATTTTTCGCTTGTAAAACGGCTGATAACCAAATTTTGACTTGCTATTGCCTTATTGTAATGTTCGCTGTTTACAAAGGCAGGTTCATCTTTGAACATATAATACGTAACATCTTTATAATCGCTAAAACCTACGGCGTTTACTGCAGTAGATTCATCCCAATCGTATGCAAGAATTACGTTTGCGTAACTTTGTATTTCTTTGTGAATATCTTTTAAGTAATAATAAAGTTGGCTTGGTGTATCGTCACGGTTCATTACGCAGTAATTGTAATCGTAAATAAGCGGTACGGTATAGCAATAATACTGCAACTGATCGACACCGTACGCAAGGGCTGTATTGATTTGCAAACGCATATCGCCCTCGGTAAGTTCTTCGGCAAATTCGGCACCTGTAGCCGACTGCAAAATCATTGCTTTTTTAGCGTTGTATTTTTTAGCGGTTTGTGCTAATTTTTCATAATTTGTGAGCAATTCATCACGACGCGGATAAGCATGATTGCTTTCGGGAACAAATGGATAATAGTCTATTGAAATATACGGATTATCAAACTGACTCATTATGCTTTCGCCGTAAATTTTAAACATTGAATCGTAATCATCATATCCGTAAGCGGTCGCCCCCGCATATGAAGGTATAAGGTTTATTACAAAATCCGCATTCGGATATACCTTTTTAAAATCATTTATATAGGTTTTATTGTCTGCGAGTTCATTAAGTGCATCAAGTTTAGGTTCATCGCCAATATGCACACCTGAAATAATATCTTTATAATCGCCGTAAATATCAAACTGACTAAAAGGTGTATCGGTGTAGTAGCCTTCACCCTCTATTTTTTCTATAACCCAATTGTTCCCTGCACCGTTAAGATTTGCTTTAAGACCTAATTTTTTACATATTTTAAGTGCTTTTTCGGTAAGTTCGCCACCTAAATAATATGTATTCTCTTTGGTAAATGGTGTGTCGGTAGAACCAAACGCCACCAAATTGAAACCTGCTTCTTTATAAAGTTGGAAACTTTCTTCGCTAACTTCACGAGGTGAAACGTAACCCGCAATTTCAAAACTGTTTTCGGGGTATTCGGGCAAACCGTTTGAATCGCTGTTTTCGGTTTTTGATTTACCGCAACCTGCAACAGAAAGTAGCATTACTGCAATTAGCAAAAAAGACAGAATTTTTTTAAACATAATTTCACTCCTTAAAAGCATTACAAATCATTTTAGCACAAGTCTTTATTTTGTTCAATAGCCTTTTCAAATATTATTTTAATATCGTCAAGACTTGAAATCTCACCGCACATACGTCTAAGTGCCGCCGAACCTCGAAGCCCTGTTAAATACCAAGCGGTATGTTTGCGTGATTCTAAAATTGCGGTTCTGGGTTCTTTGTATTTGTGCATTAATTCAATTTGTTTAAAACAGGTTTCAAACCGTTTTTCAAGTTTAGGCGGTGTGTATTCACGTTTTTCAAAATAAGCGTTTATCTCATCAAAAACAAACGGATTACCCTGTGCCGCACGACCTACCATTAAATAATCGCAACCTGTGTAATTATAAACAAACTCGGCGGTTTGGGCGTCTTTGATATCACCGTTTGCTACAACAGGTATTTTAACGGCGTTTTTGACATCACGGATTATATCGTAATTTACGGGCGGTGCATACATTTGTTTGCGGGTTCTGCCATGCACCGTAATAGCCGCCGCACCAGCCACTTCGCACATTTTTGCAAGTTCTACCGCATTAAGACTGTCAAAATCCCAACCTGAACGCATTTTTACGGTAATAGGCGTTTTAACTGCACGAACAACCGTTTCTACAATTTTTGCAGCAAGTTTGGGTTCTTTCATTAAGGCACTTCCGCCACCGTGACCTGCAACTTTAGGTGCGGGACAACCCATATTAATATCAATAAAATCGGGTTTTAATTCTTCAGCTTTTACTGCCGCCGCAGCCATTATTTCGGGATCACGCCCAAAAAGTTGTGAAGCACAAACAGCGTTACCCGAAAAACATTCAAGCAAATGTGCTGATTTACGGTCGCCTTGCATAACACCTTTGGCACTTGTAAGTTCACCCACAGTAAAACCCGCACCGTGTTCGATACATATTTCACGCATAGCCCTATCGGCAACGCCTGCCATAGGTGCTAAAGCGGCGTAACCTTTAATTTCAATATTTCTAATTTTCATAATATGATGATTATACATTAAAAAGAATTTTATGTCAATTTTTAAAATTTTGTAGTGACAAATAATAATATAAGTGTTATAATAATTATAATTAATTTGTAAAAGGAGAACTGTTGCTTTGAAACTGCTCGCTATTGACGGAAACAGCATAATTA
>CAZUYL010000132.1:0-2527 GCA_964624945.1 uncultured Ruminococcus sp.
ATTCTCTTTGAAATATAATTTTATTTTGGAGGTGCAAATATAATGGCAGTTAAAATCAGACTTCGCAGAATCGGTGCTAAAAAGGCTCCTTTCTACCGTGTTGTAGTTGCAGATTCACGCTATCCTCGTGACGGTCGTTTTATCGAAGAAATCGGTTACTACGATCCTACTAAAGAACCCGCAATCGTAAACATTGATGCTGATAAGGCTAAAAAATGGATCGGCAACGGTGCACAACCTACCGATACAGTTAAAGCGTTACTTAAAAAGAACGGTGTTCTCTAATTGCTGAATTGAGGTTGCAAAAATGAAAGAACTTCTTATTACGGTAGCATCAGGACTTGTAGAAAATCCCGATGCCGTAAATGTAACGGTTGATGATTCCAATGCTGAAGGTGTAACTGTTTATCATCTTCACGTAGCGGAAAACGATATGGGCAGGGTAATCGGCAAACAAGGTCGTATTGCTAAGGCTATACGCACCGTAATGCGTGCTGCTGCTAATCGCAACCACGAAAAAATCGTTGTTGAAATCGACTGAAAAATTTAATGCTCGTCTTTAAGGCGAGCACAAACTGAATTTAAAGCCTCCAAACAGGAGGCTTTTGACATATAAAAGGTGAAATTTTATGAAAAAAGATTTTTTGGAAATAGGTAAAATTGTCGGTACACACGGGGTACGCGGTATGGTGCGTATTCAACCTTGGTGTGACAGCGGTGACTTTTTAACCGATTTTAAACATTTTTATCTTGAAAATGGAACAGAAAAATTATCCGTAAATAAAATAACACCGCACGGCAATGTTGTTATTGCCGCGTTTGATGGCATTGTTACCATTGAAAGTGCCGAAAAAATGCGAAATAAAATATTGTATATAAAGCGTGACGATGTTAACCTGCCGCAAGGTAGATATTTTGTAAGCGAAATTATCGGTGCAAAGGTTTTTGATGCCGCTACCGATAAATTATTAGGTACCCTCAAAGACGTTACCCAAACAGGTGCAAACGATGTATGGCATATTGAAAATAGCGGTAAAGAATATCTTGTTCCCGCTATACCCGATGTTATCGTAGATGTTGATATCAATACCGACACGGTTAAAATCAATGTTTTGAAGGGAATTTTTGACAATGAGAATTGATATTATGACTCTCTTTCCCGAAATGTGCGAAACCGTTTTAGGCGAGAGTATAATCGGCAGAGCCAAAAAAGGCGGTAAAGTTGAACTTGAATGTCACAATATACGTGACTTTGCCAATAATAAGCATAATAAGGTAGACGATACGCCATACGGTGGGGGAATGGGAATGGTTATGTCGGCAGAGCCGATTTATAACTGTTATAAAAGCCTTTATAATGACTGCGAACTCAAACCACACCTGATATATCTGTCACCAAAAGGATCAACTCTTACACAAAAAAAGGTTGTAGAACTTTCAAAACTTGACCGCATTGTGCTTTTATGTGGGCATTACGAAGGGGTAGACGAACGCGTTTTAGAAGAAATTGTAGATGAACAAATTTCTTTAGGTGACTTTGTTTTAACAGGCGGTGAATTGCCTGCACTTTGCCTTGCAGATGCCGTTTGCCGTATGTTGCCCGGTGTTTTAAGTGATGACCTCTGTTTTGAAGAAGAAAGTCATTTTTCGGGCTTGCTCGAATATCCGCAATACACACGCCCTGCAACGTGGCACGATAAAGAGGTTCCCTCTGTTTTGCTTTCGGGCAATCATGCTGAAATTGCAAAGTGGCGACGCAAAAAATCGCTTGAAATAACCCGCGATTTACGACCCGAAATGTTTGAAAAAGTTGAACTTGATAAGCAGGATAGAAAACTTTTGGGTTTAGAACCTGAAAAAAGACGTAAAAACAAGTAATTTCTTATCATTTTGACCAAATTTGACATTCAAAATATCCAAAAAGTTGGATAAATATTAGAACTTTTCAACAAACGATTGACGATTGAGTTAAATGTGGTATAATAATGTAGTAGTAAGTACTTTGTATTTATTGTACGTTGAAATCTAATATTAACTTTTCCAAGGAGTTTTCTAAAATGTGCGTTAAAGATGTTGTAATTCAAAATCAAGTTGGTCTTCATGCTCGCCCTGCAACTTTTTTCATTCAAAAAGCAAATGAATTTAAGTCTTCTATTTGGGTAGAAAAAGATGAAAGAAAGGTAAATGCAAAAAGTTTACTCGGCGTTCTTTCACTTGGTATTATCGGCGGCACAACTATAAAAATTATTTGTGACGGCAGCGATGAAACAGAGGCTATGAATAGTTTAGTTGCTTTGGTTGATTCTGGCTTTGCTGATTAATTTTTTAAAAAACTGTTGACTTTATTGCTTGACCGTTGTATAATAATACGGTCAGGCAGTTTAGTTGATTGCCAACAAGTAAATATCCGGGTGTGGCGCAGTTGGTAGCGCGCTTGACTGGGGGTCAAGAGGCCGCAGGTTCAAGTCCTGTCACTCGGACCATATCGAGTGTTCTTAACCAACCTGAGAGTTGGGAGAGGACACTC
>CAZUYL010000133.1:0-2514 GCA_964624945.1 uncultured Ruminococcus sp.
GTTGCAAACGCCGTAAAACGTTCACGTGTTAAAACAAGTGTTGTTCGCAGACCTGCATCATTTATTTTTGTAGGACCTACAGGTGTAGGTAAAACAGCACTTGTAAAAGCACTTTCGGAACAACTTTTTGACACACCCGAAACATTTATTAGGCTTGATATGTCCGAATTTATGGAAAAACATTCTGTATCACGCCTTATTGGTGCCCCTCCGGGATATGTAGGTTACGATGAGGCAGGGCAGTTGACCGAAAAAGTACGCAGAAAACCTTATTCGGTAATTCTTGTTGACGAAATTGAAAAGGCACACCCCGACGTTTTAAATATACTTTTACAAATTTTGGATGAGGGTAGAGTTACCGATTCACAGGGCAGAACTGTTAATTTTGAAAACACAATAATAGTTATGACATCTAATGCAGGCAGTGACCGTACCGATAATTTATTGGGATTTGGCAAAACTTTAAACGTTGCCACTCAAGAAAAGGCATTAAATGCATTGCGTGAATTTTTACGCCCCGAATTTATTGCCCGCGTTGATGAAATTGTTGTATTTAATCCGCTATCAACTGCGTCATTGCAAAAAATTGCCGATATTATGTTACACGATTTGTCATCGGCGTTAAAAGAACGTAATATTGCTTTCAGTTTTGATGATACCGTTATAAAACATATTGCAAACAAATGCAACGGCACAAAAACAGGTGCCAGAGAATTACGCAATATAATACGCCGTGAAATCGAAACAGAGGTTGTTGATATGATTATTTCAAACGAAAAAGTCAAAGAGGTAACCGTTACTGTTATAGATAATAAACCGGTTATTAAAAAGGTTATATAAAATTTATTGCAAACAAAAACCGTTCTCAAAAGGGAACGGTTTTTGTTATTAGATTTATAAAATAGCATTTCTTTTGCATACAGTTTTGCATTTGCCACAGTTTATACATTTATCATAATCAATTACGGCAACGTTATTTTTTAATGTTATAGCACCGTTTTCGCAAGATTTAACACAAATACCGCAGGCTATACAAGAAGTGGTGCAAACTTTTGCCGAATTTGTACCTTTGTGACAGTTAGAACATAGCACACGCGGTTTATTGTTTTTTGGAATAAGTGATATTAACGATTTTGGGCAAACAGCAACACATTTACCGCAACCTTTACAAAGTTCTTCACAAATTATGGCTTTGCCGTTCTGAACCTTTATTGCATTAAAGGGGCAGGCTTTAGCACAGTCACCAAAACCGATACACCCGAATTGACATTCAAGCATACCGCCGTGAACTAAACTTGCAGAAAGGCAACTTCTATTACCGCAATATTCATATTTAGGTTTTGAATTGTTTTGACAGGCTATAAATGCAACTTTATTAACCAATTTAACATCTGCACCTAAAATTTCACCAATGTCTTTTGCCGTGTTGTCACCGCCGGGAGCACATTTGTTTGGTTCTGCTTTACCTTCGGCAATAGCGGTGGCGTATCCGTCACAACCGCTGTAGCCACAAGCACCGCAGTTAGCACCGGGCAGGCAGGCACGTATACATTCTTGCAATTCATTTGTAGGTACCGACATAAATTTCGATGCCAAGGCAAGCCCTAACCCCAATAAAAGACCAATTACCGAAACTATAACCACGGGAAGAATGATTTTTAACATATAATCAACCTCCCAACCCTGAAAATCCCAAAAAAGACAATGCCACAATTGCCGCTGAAATTAAAGTAATAGGTAATCCTTTTAAAAATTCGGGTATATCCGCAGTTTCAATTTTTGAACGCACACCTGCAAATAAAATCATTGCAAGCATAAATCCAATTCCTGCACCCAAAGCGTTAAAGAGCGACTGAATAAAATTAAGGTTATCACTTATATTCAAGGTTGTTATGCCAAGCACGGCACAGTTAGTGGTAATAAGTGGTAAATAAATTCCAAGGGCGTTATATATGGGTTTTATATATTTTTTCAAGACAATTTCTATCAGTTGAACTATTGCCGCTATAACCAAAATGAATACCACAGTTTGCAGATATTCGAGATTATACGGTGATAAAATGTAGGTATAAATCGGGTGTGTTACAGCAGTTGCTATAATCATAACAAGGGTTACGGCAATACTCATTGAAAAAGCGGTGTTAATCTTTTTTGAAACTCCTAAAAATGGGCATATACCCATAAAACGTGAAAGCACCATATTATTGGTAAGAATACCTGCTAAAAGTATAGATACTATAGATGTTGCATTATTCATAGTCAACACCAGCCTTTTCAGTTTGCTCACAATCGCCGTTTTCGGTAATGCTTATACAAGATGAACGTGCAGGGCAGTTTGCACAACCGATATGTTTTACTACAGTTTTACCTTGTTTTTTTGCTATTGCATTAGAAATTGCTACTAAAACACCGAATACAAAAAAACCACCAGGCGGCAATAAAAATATAATCATAGGGTCTATAATTTTTGAAGTTATAGGAAGTGAAAACAACGTACCTGCACCCAAAAGTTCA
>CAZUYL010000134.1:0-2488 GCA_964624945.1 uncultured Ruminococcus sp.
ATACAATATAAACGAAAGGAGTTGATTTTTATGAAAGAAATTTAAAAATATAATATTCCCGATGTATCAAGTAAAACAAGCATATAGTAATTGATATAAGTTTTAATTATAAAAATTTTGGTAAAAATAAAGGAAGGAGGAATTAGATTGGACAATTATAAATACATTGAAAACACAAAATATATAATCAACAGAGTTTTTGCTGATAATAACACTACGGCAACGCTTATTGAGCAGAGAATTAAGAATATAAAAAATAATGTGCCGTCGCTTGAATTAAACGGTACTATGTTATATAATATTGACAGTGGTTCGATTCAGTCTAAGGAGGTACTATGAGAATCGAACAGAAAAAAATTTGCTTTGCTTATCTTAGACTTTCAAAAGAAGAAGCACAAAGTGGAGAATCATCAAGTATTAGCAATCAAAGAATGATAATCGAAAATTATTGCAAACAAAACGACATTACACTTGTTCGTGAGTTTGTAGATGACGGTTATTCGGGTGGCAATTTTAACAGACCCGGTTTTCAGCAAATGATGGGTGAGCTTGATAAAAATTTTGCAAACACGGTTATAACCAAAGACTTATCACGTCTTGGTCGTGATATGCGTGAATCGAGTTATTATGCCGAACAGTTTTTCCCCGAACACAACATACGCTATATTGCCATAGCCGATAATTTTGACAGTGAAAATGAAAATGTTATGGCACCGTTTCAGTTTGCTATGAACGAAGTTTATCTTCGTGACGGTTCACGAAAAGTTAAAGACGTTCTCAAAACCAAACGGCAAGATGGTTTGTATTGTGCGTGTCCGCCTTACGGTTACAAAAAGGCAGACCGTAACAAAAATCAACTTGTTCCGGATGAAGTTACTGCACCCGTTGTGCAAAGAATTTTCAATTCTGCCGCAAACGGCGATTCTTCCCGAAAAATAGCAAGAGATTTAAATAATGACGAAATTTTTCCTCCTCTCAAATATCGAGCACTGTGCCGTGATAATTTCAGCGACAGCGGTCTTGCAAGAGCATCTGACAGTTGGAATTACACAACGGTTAAGCGTATACTTAAAAATCGGGTATATTTAGGTCATACTTTGCTTGGAAAAAGCAAAAAAGTAAGTATTAAATCTAAAAAAAAGATTGCGATACCGCAGGAAAATTGGGTTATTACCGAAAACACTCACGAACCGTTGGTTTCTAAAGAAGTTTTTAATCGAGCAAGCGAAAATATGGGTAAAGGTACTCGTAATTTTAAGCAATACGACCACGTGCGAAAGAGCATTTTTTCAGGTGTTGTATATTGTGCTTTGTGCGGACACGCTCTTTGCTCTTGTGGAACGGTTTATAAAGGTGAGCGAGAAAAATATTGGTATCTTTCCTGTATCAATCATCGCAAAGACGCAAATAAGCCTTGCGACGGTGTAAGAATTCGTTATGCCGACCTTATGGAAGTTGTTCGTGACGATTTGAATTCTTTAATTTCTTTGAATAATAAAGAAATTGAAAGTATTGTTGCAAGTGTGTTAAAAGAAGAAAATTCAGATAAAGCGATAAAAGCACGCAAACAGCAGATTGAAAAATTCAAAGCAAGACTTGCAGTCATTGACAAAATTATTCCGAAACTTTATGTAGACAATGCGGAAGGTCGGCTTGATGACGACCGATTAAGCACAATGGTTGATGATTTGCAAAAAGAATCAATTGAAATAAAGCAAAAACTTTCGGAATTATACCAAGAAACCGTCAATACAAGTAAAAGCGATAATTACAAAATGTTTTTTGAACTTACAAAACAGTATACCCATATTGATGTGCTTGATAGAGATACTTTATTGACTTTTATAGACAGAATTGAGGTCGGACCTAAAATCTTACCAGAAGGAAAAGTTAAAGCAAGTCATAAGAATTCCGAGTTCCAGCAAGAAATACGGATATTCTATAAATTTGTTGGTGAAATGAATGAAATTGATAAAATTTAATAAAATTAAGGTAAAAATCAACCGTTTTAAGATGGGCGAGGTACACCAACCTCGTTTGCTGCTTCCATCTTAAAACGGTTGAGAGCGTCTTTTGCTTCGGGTACTACGTTTTTAGCCATTGTGTTTCACTCCTTACTAATCAAATTTTGCGTTTGCAATATTATCTTTTGAAATAAACTCAACAATATAACAGGTAAATTTTACGTGCAATGTCAATTTTTTGAAAATGGATTTTTAAATTTAAAAATTTAAATGTTATAACGTTATGTTGTGTGAATATTTTTTGAGTTTGAATTTTAATAGGTTGATGAATAATATTCGCCAAAGATCAGTGGAAATTGTAGATAAAGAGATCATCTATGTATAAAAATGAGCCTTGCGGCACAAATACCTCAAGGCTCATAATTTTTGTTTTTCTGATTTTAGATATCATTGAATAAAAACATCGGGGTTAAAAATCTTAAAAAAGTTATCGCCGATTACTTAAATATTTTATCAGAAAGGCG
>CAZUYL010000135.1:0-2474 GCA_964624945.1 uncultured Ruminococcus sp.
AAATTACAAATTAATTTTTTAAAATTTAACATAATATAAACTAAACTGCATATACAAAGAAATTTCTTTGTATATGCAGTTTTTATTAATCAAAGCCCCTGCTTTCCTCTTTCCATAAAACAATTTGATTGCTTTTTAATGTAGGCACAAGGTCAATTATCCTCTGGTTGCGAGAACCACGGAATTTAAGCGATATATCCTTTTGTTCTTCAATAAATCTGCCGTCAACGAGTACATCAATATATGAAAGCAATTCGCATGTCACTTCGGTGCAACTGCGGTTGCCGACGGTATGCATTTCTTCAAAAGTAAAACCCGAAAAACACCATACTGTTTTGTTGGGGTATTCACTTTTTACACGTTTTAAAAACGGCAGTAATTCACGTTGGTTTTCAGGTTCAAACGGTTCGCCGCCCAAAACGGTAAGACCAGTAATGTAATTCGGCTCAAGCAATTTTAATAAGTAATCTTCGGTTTCTTTTGTAAAAGGTTCACCGTAATTAAAATTCCACGTTTGAGGTTGAAAGCAGTTTTTACACTTGTTTCGGCAGCCCGAAACAAACAAAGTAACCCTAACACCCGTACCGTTTGCAATATCGCAATTTTTTATAGTTCCGTAATGCATAAATTTATATCTCCGATAAAAAAGCAGATAGGCATAAAGCCATCTGCTTTTTATTTTTATTAAAGGTGCAAAACACGTTCCTGTATTTCTTGAGTTCTGCCCTGATTCCAATATTGTGTACCAATGTAACCGCAGGTTCTGCGTGCTACATTCATTTTGTCTTGGTCGGTATTCTCACAATTAGGACATTTCCAAATGAGTTTGCCGTCGGCATCTTCATGGATTTCAATTTCGCCGTCCCAACCGCAAACTTGACAGTAGTCGCTTTTGGTATTGAGTTCGGCATACATAATATGCTCGTAAATAAACTGCATAACCGAAAGCACCGCATCAATGTTGTTTTTCATATCGGGTACTTCAACATAAGAAATTGCACCGCCCGGTGAAAGAGCCTGAAATTCCGATTCAAGTGCCAACTTATCAAACGCATCAATAGGTTCTGTAACGTGTATATGATAACTGTTTGTAATATAGTTTTTATCGGTAACACCTGCAATCTTGCCAAAACGTTTTTGTAAACATTTTGCAAATTTATAAGTTGTGCTTTCAAGCGGTGTGCCGTAAAGTGAATAGTCTATATTTTCATCTGCTTTCCACTTTGCAGTATAATCGTTTAATTTTTGCATTATTACAAGACCCAATGCCTTGCCGTCGGGCTCGGTAAGTTTTTTACCAATAAGGCTGTAAACACATTCCCAAAGGCCTGCGTAACCGAGTGACAATGTTGAGTAACCGCCATGCAAATATTTGTCGATTGTTTCACCCTTTTTGAGTCTTAATAATGCACCGTGTTGCCACAAAATAGGTGCCGCATCTGAAAGTGTGCCCGTAAGACGTTCGTGACGAGCCTGTAATGCTCTATGACAAAGTTCCATACGTTCATCGAAAATCTGCCAGAATTTTTCCATATCTTTTTGTGCCGAAAGACCTATATCAACAAGGTTTACGGTAACAACGCCTTGGTTAAATCTGCCGTAATATTTAGGCTTGCCGTTTTCATCAACATAAGGTGTCAAGAAACTGCGGCAACCCATGCAGGTATAGCAATGACCTTCACCGTTTTTGTCGATTTTACTTTCAAGCATAATCTTTTCAGAGATATAATCGGGCACCATACGTTTTGCGGTACATTTAGCGGCAAGTTTTGTAAGGTACCAATATTTTTCACCTTCACGAATGTTATCATCTTCAAGAACATAGATAAGTTTCGGGAAAGCGGGGGTGATCCAAACACCTTTTTCATTTTTAACACCCTGATAACGCTGACGTAAAGTTTCCTCGATAATCATAGCAAGGTCGGCTTTTTCTTGCTCGTTTTTTGCCTCGTTCAAATACATAAACACGGTAACAAAAGGAGCCTGACCGTTTGTTGTCATAAGGGTAACAACCTGATACTGAATCATTTGAACACCCTTGCGAATTTCTTGCAATAAACGTTTTTCGGTGATTATGTCAATTTTTTCGTCAGAAATGTTTTCGTTAATATCTTTAAATTCCTCAATAACTTCAGCACGTATTTTTTTACGACTTATATCAACAAACGGTGCTAAGTGTGTAAGGCTGATACTTTGACCGCCGTACTGACATGATGCTACCTGTGCAATGATTTGTGTTGCAATGTTACAAGCGGTAGAAAAACTGTGCGGTTTTTCAATAAGTGTACCACTGATAACTGTGCCGTTTTGCAGCATATCTTCAAGGTTTACAAGGTCACAGTTGTGCATATGCTGTGCAAAATAATCGGCATCGTGAAAGTGGATTATACCGTTTTCGTGAGCCTCAACAATATCAGCAGGCAAAAGAACACGCTTGGTAATATCTTTACTAACCTCTCCTGCCATATAGTCAC
>CAZUYL010000136.1:0-2447 GCA_964624945.1 uncultured Ruminococcus sp.
GTGTTATAATCATTAAAAAACGCAGGAGGAATTGAATGGAAAAGATTTTTAAATACCTATGTATTGTTATGTCTGTAATTATTTTGTTTTCATCTTTCGGTTTGGTTTTTGCTGCACATTCAAGCCAAGATTTCAGTATTGATTTTTTAAACTGCAAAGAAATTGTTAACAACATTGAAAATTACGAACTTAATATGACATCAATAGTTTATGCCCAAAATTCCGACGGCGATTGGGAGGAATATTACCGCATTCACGGTACTGAAAATCGTATTTGGGTTGATATTGAAAATATACCGCAAAAATTAATTGATGCCTTTATTTCTATTGAAGACGAACGTTTTTATTCGCACAGCGGTGTCGATTGGAAACGAACCACCGCTGCATTTGTTAACTATTTGCCGTTTGTGAATATTTACTCTACAAATCAGGGCGGTTCTACAATTACACAACAACTTATAAAAAATATAACTTCTGACAACAGCAAAAGTGCCGTGCGTAAAGCACGTGAAATAGCACGTTCTATGTTGATTGAAAAAATCACCGATAAAACTACCATTTTAGAGGCATATTTAAACACTATTTCTTTGGGTAACGGTATCTGCGGTGTACAGGTAGCCGCCAACTATTATTTTAATAAAAACGTAGATGAACTCACTTTAGCCGAGTGTGCTTCACTTGCGGCTATTACTAAAAATCCGAGTGCTTATAACCCTGAAGATAAGCCTGAAGGCAATAAAAAACGCCGTAATGATGTGCTTTACAAAATGTACGATTCGGATAAAATCAATGCAAAAGAACTTGTAGAAGCATTAGAAACCGAAATTGCGGTTGACACCACACAAAAGAAAGATTTTGAATTACCCGTAAACGATTATTTTATAGACACACTTATTGACCAGTTGACAGAAAAATTTTGCGAAATTTATAACTGCACCTCAGAAACCGCATCTTCAATGTTATATAACGGTGGTTATAAAATTTACGCAACAGTAGATTCCGATATTCAAGATACAATGGAGTCTGTTTACGAAAATACCAATAAGTATTTTTATCAAAAATATTCAAAAAACAAAAATATTACTGTGCAGTCGGCAATGACAATTTTAGACTATAACGGCAACATAAAGGGTATTGTGGGCGGCGTTGGTAAAAAGACCGTCAACCGCGGTTTAAACCGTGCCATTGATTCACCACGTCAACCGGGTTCTACTATGAAACCTTTGGGCGTTTATATGCAGGCGATTGATAACGGCAGCGTTACATCATCAACCGCTATTGAAGATAAACCAATAGAAAAATACAATAAAGACGGCTCTGCAGGTCCACGTGAATGGTACGGTTATTATGACGGCTATTTAACCATTTCCGAAGCACTTGAACGTTCGGCAAACACGATACCGTGTTGGGTTTTGCAAGACTATGTAGGCATAGAAAATTCTTTTGACTTTTTGACACAAAAGTTGCATTTTAAAAGTTTAACGAAGGCTGATAAAAACATATCTTCTTTAGCCCTTGGCGGTTGCCAATACGGAATAACCACAACAGAATCTGCAGCGGCTTTTGCTGTGTTTGGCAACGGTGGTGTGTATAACGAACCCACAACCTATATAAAAGTTTTAGATTTAAACGGTGACACAATTTTGCAGTCACAAGAAGGCGAACAGGTTATTAAGCCCACAACCGCAACCATTATGAATAAAATGTTGCAAAATGTTGTCTATGGCTCTAAAGGTACGGGAGGTAGAATTGCAGGCTACAGCAATATGAAAGCGTACGCAAAAACAGGCACTTCAAGTGAAGCCAAAGATTTATGGATGGTAGCAGGAACGCCGTATTACGTGGGTAGTGTTTGGTGCGGTTTTGATCAACCCGAAAATGTAAACATTAAGGGTGCCGCCGCAAACGTTTGGCGTGATATTATGTCAAAAATTCATAAAGGTCTTGAATACAAAGAGTTCGAATTCAGCGATGAAGTGTTAAAACGTACCTATTGTCGAGATTCGGGATTACTTGCCGGTTCTAATTGCACCGATACCGCCCTCGGTTATTATGTTGAGGGTAATATTCCTAAATATTGCACGGGCGAACATCCTGTATCAACTTATCAGCAAAAACCTGCCGATGAAGAGGAAACCGAGACACCTTCAACACCCGAAACACCCACAGAAAACCCGCCTGTTACCGAAACACCTACAACTGAGGCACCCTCTGAAGAGCCAAGTGCTTCACAGGTTGAAAGTGGTGATGACACCGTGTCCGACACAACGTCTGACACTTCAAGTGAAACTTCTTCAAGCGAAACAGCGAGTTCCGAAAGCGAAAATATATCATCGGATACGCAAACCGAAACATCTTCCGAAGAGAGCACAACAGTTAGTAACTCAAGTGCTGAAAACACTCAACAGTAAAATAATAAGGTATTTGCAATTTTATTTGTAAATACC
>CAZUYL010000137.1:0-2402 GCA_964624945.1 uncultured Ruminococcus sp.
ATATATAAGTACATTATATATATAATACCCAAAATTTTCAAGTGTTTTAAAGCACAAACCGTCGGCACATTTCTACAGTTTTTTCAAAAAAGCACTCGGCTTATAAACCGAGTGCTAAAGTTTAACTATTTTCTTTTTTGATTGCTTTTACATCGGATACGGTGTACAAAACAGAAGATACAAGCATCATAACAATGCAGGCGTTAATTAATATGTTTGATACAATTATAGGAATATTTATCCAGACTATGTGCACAAACATTGTGCTGTAAAGCAACACGGTATTTAACTTGCCGTGCCAAACAGCCGCCACAACGAAACCTGCTTTTTTAAGGGTTAGCATATTCATAGTTGCGGCAAGTAATTCTTTTACAACCAAAATTACAAGCGGAACTGTCATAAAAGGAAAACGCATAACCAAACAAAACAGCATAGTTATTTGTGTGAATTTGTCCGCAACGGGATCAAAAGCCTTGCCGAAATCACTTATCATATTAAACTTACGTGCTATGATGCCGTCTAAAACATCGGTAACACCCGAAACAATAAAGACTATTGCTGTCAATCCATAATATTTTTTAAAACAGTAAAGCCATACAATTAACGGTATTAAACAAAGTCTGAAAAGTGACAGTATGTTCGGTATTGTTATAATTTTGTTTTTATAGCTGTTTGTGTCTTGTGTTTGCGTAAAATTCATCCCCTGTTTGTGTAAATTAATTTTCGGTGCTTATCGGCACTATAAATATGCCCTCACCGTATTCAAGTTCGGTGCGGTACTTGTTTTCTTCATCAAGTTCAACAATTTTGGGTGTACCGTCAAAACCGTTGCCGCCGTAGATTGCAATTTTTTTGCAATTCTTTAATGTTATAGTTGCAACGTTGGTCATATCTTTTTCACCGTAGTTGGCAAGCATAAATGCCTCGCCGTATTCTTCACTTTCAAAACGGCTGATTACCAAATCGGTAGAAGCGATTGCTTTTTCGTAATGTTTGCTGCCTTCAAAAATTGTTTCGTCTTTCATCATCATAGCGGTGACATCTTTGTTTGTGCTGAAACCTAAGGCATTTACAACGGTTACATCTTGCCAATCGTAAGAAAGTATAACATTTGCGTAAGACTGTATTTCTTTATGTATGTCTTGCAGCCAATAATAAATATCGGTTGGGGTATCATCGGGATTTAATATGCAATGTTCGTACATACTGCTTGCAAGGGTTCCGTCTTCATTAAACGATTTAGGAACAGAATAGCAATAATATTGCAGATTATCGGCACCGAAAGCAAGTGCCATATTAACCTGAAAACGCATATCGCCCTCGGTTAATTCGCTTGCAAATTCATTGCTTACACTCGACTGCAAAATCATAGTTTTTTGAGCGTTGTATTTTTTTGCCGCATTTGCTATTTCGTTGTAAGAAATAAGCAAATCCTGTCTACGCGGATATTCGCGGTTGCTATCGTCGGGGAAAGGGTAATGGTCAAGCGATATATACGGATTTTCAAACTGACTCATAATATTATCGGCGTAATATGCTACAAGTTCATCATAAGTGGTAAATTCGTAAGGTTGAGCACCTGCGTATTTTGCCGTTAAATTTATAACATAATTCGCGTTTGGATAAGTCTTTTTAAAATCGTTTATAAATGTTTTATTTGCAAAAACATCCATAACGCTTTTTTTAGGTTCGTCCCAAATATGAACACCCTTGATTATATCTTTGTAATCGCCGTAAATATCGAATTGGCTAAATGGAGTTTCGCTGTAATAATCTTTATCATTCTCTGACCACGTAGCAATCCAATCATTGTAATTTAAAATTGCGTTAAGCCCTACTTTTTTACATATCTCAAGTGCCTTTTGTGTGCGAACCGAACCTAAATAAAACTGATCTTCACTTGTTTTATCAAGTGCGTGGTTAATCATAGCAAATGTTGTAAAACCTGCATCTTTATAGGTTTTAAAACTTTCCTCGCTTATTTCGTACGGTGCCCAAAAGCCTGAAATATCAAAACTTTTAGCAGAATAATTCGGAATTTCAGATGTTTTGTTTTCTTTGCCGTCGGCTTTACAACCTACAACCGTAAAGGCAATAACAAGCACTAAACATAATGCCGATATTTTTTTAAGCATAATAAATATCTCCTATTTTAATTATTTTAACGGTACTATAAATTTGCCCTCACCGTAATTAAGTTGCAATGTGGCGTTACCGTTTTCGTCAAGAGTTACAGTCTCAGGTGTGCCGCTAAAACCTTCGCCACCGTAAACTGCAATTTTTTTGCAGTTTTTAAAAGTAACCTTTACAGTGTCTGCATTATCACGTTCGGCAAAATTTACAAACATATATGCGTTGCCGTACTCTTCGCTTGTAAAACGGCTTAAAAGGGTATCTTGTGT
>CAZUYL010000138.1:0-2319 GCA_964624945.1 uncultured Ruminococcus sp.
ACTTTTTACCGCGTCACTTGTGTGAAAATTTATAATAATTATCGGGTGTTTTTATGAAAGTTTTAACCGCTAATCAAATTAAAACTGCCGAACAAAATGCCGTTTTAAACGGCATTTTTTCATATGCAGAACTTATGAAAAAGGCAGGGGATTCCGCCGCACGAAAAATCACCGAACTTTATAATGTTACGGGCAAAAAAATATGTGTAATTTGCGGCAACGGTAACAACGGCGGCGACGGTATTGTAATTGCTGCCAATTTAAAACATTGCGGAGCCGATGTTTCGCTTATGTTTCCGTTAGGTATGCCCAAAACCGATACTGCCCGCAATTTTACCGATTTGGTCAAAAATATTAAAATTGCAGAAAATTACGAAAACCGTTACGATATAACCGTAGATGCACTTTTCGGTATAGGTCTTAACCGAATTTTATCGGGCGAAGTTTCCAATTTAATTAATCAGGTTAATAATGCCGACGGCGTAAAAATAGCAATCGATGTTCCAAGCGGTGTTTTTTGTGACGGCGGGGAAGTGCCAATCGCTTTTAAAGCCGATTTAACACTCACTTTTTCGGCATATAAATTGTGTCAACTGTTGCCGCACAGCAGTAAATTTTGCGGTGATACATATGTGCTTGATATTGATTTGCCTTTAAATGAATATGCCTATGAAACAATAGATGCACCCATAACGGTTAAGCGTAGCAAATTTTCACATAAAGGTACATATGGTACAGCATTGTTGTTTTGTGGCAGTTACGGTATGTGCGGAGCCGAAATTTTGTCGGCACGTGCCGCATTGCGTTCGGGTGTTGGCATTGTTAAAACACTTGTGTGCGATAAAAATTATACCGCATTTACCTCAGCCGTGCCCGAAGCCGTTACAATACCCGTTGATACCGACATCAGCGGTTCACCCTTAGTTTATGACCGTACCGTTTTATCTGCTTTAAGCAGTAGCAATGCTTTGCTTATAGGTTGCGGATTGGGGCAAAACAAGGTATCAACCGAACTTGTTTTAAGAACGCTTGAAAAAACACAAATTCCTACCGTTTTAGATGCCGATGGCATAAATGCTGTAGCAGGCAACATAGATATTATAAGAAAAGTTAATGCCCCAATAATACTGACACCGCACCCTGCGGTTCACCCTTAGTTTATGACCGTACCGTTTTATCTGCTTTAAGCAGTAGCAATGCTTTGCTTATAGGTTGCGGATTGGGGCAAAACAAGGTATCAACCGAACTTGTTTTAAGAACGCTTGAAAAAACACAAATTCCTACCGTTTTAGATGCCGATGGCATAAATGCTGTAGCAGGCAACATAGATATTATAAGAAAAGTTAATGCCCCAATAATACTGACACCGCACCCTGCGGAAATGGCACGGCTTTGCAACACAACGGTAGATGTTATTGAGTCTAACCGTGTTAAAATTGCCAAAAAATTTGCAATAGAATATAACTGCTATTTAGTTTTAAAAGGCACCAACACAATTATTGCCACACCGCACGGCAGAATTTTGTTTAACACCACAGGTAACGACGGTTTATCAACAGGCGGCAGCGGTGATGTGCTTGCCGGTATGATTGTATCACGCTTGGCACAGGGTTATTCTCCAATAGATGCAGTTGTAAATTCTGTTTACATTCACGGTAAAATTGCCGATTGTTTGGCAGAAAAAATGTCAACAAGAGCCATTATTCCTACCGATATTATTGAGGGCATTAAATTAATATCTGATTAGGTGATTACTTTTATGAAAAGGTTGTTATTGTTGGCTTTGGGTTTTATATTTTTATTTGGATGTTCAAAATCCGACAACGTAACGCCTATATTAAGCAATATTTCTTTTACGGCGGTAATTGATTACAACGCCGAAAATTTTGTTTGTGAGTGTGACATTCAAGACAATGCTTTTTGCCTAAATGTTATAGAACCGCAAAACATTAACGGTCTAAAATATTGTTTAAGCGGCACCGAAATAACCGCCGAATTCAGCGGTATTACTTATTCAAATTCTATAAACGATTTTGCCGACAATTCACTTGTTGTAATTTTATACAATGTTTTAAATCAAGTAAAAACAGGTGTGGCTTGCGTCAACGGTGACGGTAATTACACCTTTACCGACAATCTAAATTGCGGTAAATACACACTTGTATTTTCACCGTCGGGTTTGCCTTTAACACTTGATATGCCCGATATAAATTTAAAAATTAATTTTAACAACGTAACAATAAAGCCATAACCTAACAAAAGGTTGTGGCTTTCAGACTGTCGAAAAAGTCCAGATTAAGCTGGGCTTTTTCTGCGTTT
>CAZUYL010000139.1:0-2256 GCA_964624945.1 uncultured Ruminococcus sp.
TACCACAAAACGCAGAAAAAGCCCAGCTTAATCTGGACTTTTTCGACAGTCTGAGCAGCATTTACCAAAACGGTAAATGCTGCTTTAATTTTACTTGGTTAAAACATTAAATGATGTTTCAAAAGCATTGTCGGATATATCGCACTCAAGCAAATATATGGGTATGTTTTCTATAATATTGCCTACAAGACTTAATGTTTGTGAAAGTGCATTTTTGTTTTTCGGAATATACACCTGTTTTAAAATGCGGGTTAACGCCTCATTTTTATCAAGACATGAAATTTTATTTTGTTTACCCTGCTTTAAAAAACAGATTGCTTTAAGCGGTGCTTTTATGTTGTTGTGCAACCCTTCTTTGCCTGCCCACGGCGTGCCGTAAACCGTAAAATCGTTTTGTGCTGCCTTTATTATGGGTTTGTCACCGTTTATAACCGAAAGGCTGTCGCCTAAATGTTTTTTCCACAAAGATATATGTGTTGTTTTACCTGTGCCGCTCGGTGCCGCAAAAACATAGGCGTTGTTTTGGTATTCTACCGCCGCACCGTGAAACACAAATCGGTCAAAATGTGGCAACTGCTCGGCAATGGCACGGTAAATACAAAGGCTTTCGCAAACGCCGATTTCAACGCCGTCGGCATTTTCAAACTCTTTTTGCACATCGGCGTTGTGCGACTCAACCGCAATGTCCGACACATCAAATTCGCAAGTGTATTTTTTGCAAAACTTTGTCATAAAGGCGTAATTATGCTCTATATGTATTTTTAAATCGGCAAGCAAAATGTCAAGATTTTGCATTATTCTGCCTCCTGTTGTGCAAAACGCACTTCACAACCTAAATACTCCTGACATTCGGTAAGACCTTTTGCTACCTGCTGTTTTGTGCGTTCAAAAGAAGCCAACGCCTGTGCCGATACATTGCCGCTAAAACCGTAATTGTTTGCAGAATATTCATTTTCAAGCGGATATATTGTATACAAATATCCACTACCGCCTGTATACTTGTTTACCCAAGTAGGTATAATATCAACACCTGATAACTCTACCCTGCCGTCACCATATTTTTCAAAGGTGTAATAAAACAGCATACCGTCTTCGGTGTGACCAGTTGTGCAGGATGTCATAATTTCTTTACGTTGGTTTGAAACAGCATTACCCATAGAATAAATGCAAACCGTTGTATTTTGACTGTCTTCGGAATGAATGAGTTCTATGGGCTGTACTACGTGTGGGTGACCGCCTACAATTACATCTACACCCATGTTGCAAAGTTTTTGTGCTATTGCCTTTTGCCAAGTATTAGCCGAGAGTTGATACTCCTCGCCCCAGTGCATATAAAAGACTATTGCCTCGGCTCCGTTGTTTTTCATATTGGTTACAACCGATTGTGCTTCGGCGTAAAAAGAATCTATGCGGTCATAATTAAACGAATTGATAAGCCCGTTTGCCTCAATCTTAATTTTGTTACCGTTTATTGACTTTCTGCCCTCTTCACAAGGGTTTTCGTAGGTGTAAGACACCATACCTATTTTTATGCCGTTAACGTCTTTAACCGTATATGTAGGGTCGCTTTCCTGCTCTTTGGTGCCTGTAAAATCTAAATTTTTAAGTTTTAACTGCTCAATCGTGCGTTTAAGACCGTAAATGCCCGTGTCGTAACAATGGTTGTTGGCAGTTGTTAAAAAAGATATTCCGCTGTTTTGAATTGCGTCAAGCAAAATATCTGGCGAATTAAATGCAGGATAACCGCTGTACTCACCCGATTCGGTGCCACCTAAAGTTACCTCTAAATTGGCGGTAGCCAAATCAGCCGCTTTAAAATATTTTTCGGTTTGTTTAAAAATTGCCGAAAAATCATAACTGCCGTCGGCGGTTTTGGCACCCTTTAAAATGGGGGTATGCCCCATTATATCACCCGTGTTGACAACCGTTGCCGATGCTACAACTTGATTAGGATCAATTTTTTCCTCACTTACAACATCAGATGACACAACGCCTGAATTACTTTGAGATTTATCATCGCTTTTTACAACCCTTGTAATTAAACTTACAATCAAACTAATTGCGGCAATGCAAACCGCCAATGCCACCGACACACAGGCAATAAAAATTCTGCGGCGTATTATGGCTTTTTGTCTTTTGGTTCTCTGTTTCATTTTAACACCCCATACCGTTAATATTAAACGGTTAAAAATTAAAAATCGTAAATTTTAAGTCAAGTTGCATAAAATAGCCCCTTTATTTCGTTATATATAATAC
>CAZUYL010000140.1:0-2177 GCA_964624945.1 uncultured Ruminococcus sp.
CGGACTTTCAGATGCTTTGCTGTTAAAGTATATCGAGGACAGCCGTCATATTTGGGACGGAAATCTTGAAAAAGTGCGATATACCACAATCGGCAGCGTTATAGGTACTCACATAGGCCCCGGTGCTATCGGCGTGGCGTTTTTCAAAAAGTAAATTTTAAGCAAAACAGAGACGGTTCGCATAACTGTCTCTGTTTTGTATATAAGTTTGTTATTCTTTTAATTCTAAACCCTATTGCAGTAATAGAGTCAAGAATAAAATCAAGTTACAAATACGGCTTCGTCTTTTTACATAAAATTCACAATTTTACGGTTGACCTTGATATCTGTAGATGATATAATCTAACCCAGTTAGTTTTTTGAGAGGAGGATTTAATTTGGCTAGTACAGAACAGATAGAAATTTTAATGGAACAATTAAAAAAAGCACCGCCTGCGGAATGTTTTCAAAATTTTGATATGAGCACCGCCGGTATTCGTGCAATTTTAAAAATTTTAAATGAAACCGATGGCAAGGTAACAGCAGGTAATTTAAGTGAACATATGCAAGTCAGTACAGCAAGAATTGCCGTTTTGCTTAAAAAAATGGAGGCAAAAGGTCTTATTGAAAAAGTACACGATTCGGCTGACGGTCGTGTTGTTGTGGTAAAACTTTCAAATCAGGGAAAAGAACTTGCCGATAAATTCAAGGCAAATTTATATGACCATATTGGAGAAATGATTGACAAAATCGGTATGGATAGAATGCTTGAATTTGCAGCCGTTTCTAATGAAATTCAGTCTTTGATGAAAAAATCACACCCTAAACTTGATATTTAAAAGAGGGCAGATAAATTTTTTAATATCTGCTTTCTCTTTTGAATAAATATCTAACTAAGTTAGAAATTTTAAAAGGAGAAATTATATGTTTAATGTATTAAAGAAAATGAAGTGGCACGATTGGTGCTTTGCTTTAATTTGTGTTACGTTTATTGTAGTACAGGTTTGGCTTGATATGACAATGCCACAGTATATGAATGAAATTACCGTTCTTATTGAAACACCGGGAAGTGTAATGAGCGAGGTTTGGCAATCGGGAGGTATGATGCTTCTCTGTTCGCTCGGCAGTGTTGTCGCATCTGTTATAACCGCAATTTTTGCGGCAAGGATAGGAAGTAATTTAAGTTTTACATTGCGTGAATGTTTGTTTAAAAAGGTTCAAACCTTTTCTATGGAAGAAATCGGTAAATTTTCAACTGCAAGTCTTATTACTCGTTCCACCAACGATATTCAGCAGGTACTAATGTTTATTGTAATGGGCTTGCAAATGCTTATTAAAGCACCTATAACTGCAGTTTGGGCTATCTGTAAAATTGCCGATCAACAATGGCAATGGTCACTCTCAACCGCTATGGGTGTTGTTATAGTACTTGCCATTGTAGGAATTTGCATTAGCCTTGTTTTACCCAAAGTTAAAAGAATGCAAAAACTCACCGATGACATTAACCGCGTTACCCGTGAAAACTTAAACGGCTTGCGAGTTGTAAGGGCATATAACGCTGAAAATTATCAAGAAGAAAAGTTTGAAAAAGCAAACGATGAACTTACTAAAACACAATTATTCCAACAAAGAACAATGGCATTTATGATGCCGTCAATGCAATTAGTACAAAGTGGACTTATGCTTGCGGTTTATTGGATAGGTGCCGTGCTTATTAGCAGTGCTGAAAACCGAATAGGTCTATTCGGTAATATGATGGTGTTCAGCCAATACGGAATAATGATTGTTATGTCATTTATGATGCTTGTAATGCCATTTATGATGTTGCCACGTGCTTCGGTTGCCGCTAAACGTATTAACGAAGTGCTTGATATCGAGCCTACCATTCACAACGGTAACTTAACTTCAGGCAAAGATGGTGTTATTGGCGAAGTTGAATTTAAAAATGTATCATTCCGTTATCCAGATGCCGAGGAATATGTAATTCACGATATTTCTTTTACGGCAAAAAAAGGCGAAACGGTTGCCTTTATAGGCTCTACAGGTTGCGGTAAAAGTACAGTTATAAATCTTGTTCCGCGTTTTTATGATGTTACTGAGGGTGAAGTGCTTGTAGACGGAGTTAATGTTAAAGATTATGACGAGCACGCTCTTCGCAATAAAATCGCTTATGTTTCACAAAAGGCAACCTTGTTTTC
>CAZUYL010000141.1:0-2011 GCA_964624945.1 uncultured Ruminococcus sp.
GCCTTTATTTATGCGGATTTTTAAAAAATAAAAAATTTTTTTAAACGCTCATTTTGCTTAAAACTTTAAGGAATTTTGTGAAAATTCTGCTTTTTTAGGTCGGAATTTTGTGAAATTATGTATTGATTAATTGTTAATTTCGTGTTAGAATAATGTTGTTTAATAACAACGAGGTGATTATATGGAACGATTGAAGCGTAAAATTGACAATTTTCTTATTGAATG
The DNA here is from genome assembly GCA_964624945.1 of uncultured Ruminococcus sp. Lineage (GTDB taxonomy): Bacteria > Bacillota > Clostridia > Oscillospirales > Acutalibacteraceae > UBA737. The sequence goes on from CAZUYL010000141.1 coordinate 226, forward strand.
GAAAAATAATCAATATCATATGCCGCTAATTATTAAAGGGGCAAGGCAAATCGGAAAGACAGAAGCCATAGAATATTTTGCAAAAAACAATTATAAATCGGTTGTAGAAATAAATTTTGCACTTCAAAAACAATACAAAAGCATTTTCGACAACGGATTTGAAGTTGACACTATATTGAGAAACATTTCTTTTATAAATCCTGAATTTGAATTTATTCCGAATGAGACACTCATATTTTTTGACGAATTGCAAGATTGTATAAATTGTGCTACAAGCCTTAAATCTTTTAAAATTGACGGGCGATATGATGTAATCTGTTCGGGTTCGCTTATGGGCATCAATTACAATGAAATTGAATCTAACAGTGTCGGTTCAAAAGAGGATATCGAAATGTATTCTCTTGATTTTGAAGAGTTTTTGTGGGCTAAAGGATATAAATCCGAACAAATAGAAACTTTGTACCAAAGTATGCTTAACCTTACGCCCCTTTCAAACGTTGAATATACCGTAATGCTCGAAAACTTCCGTGAGTATATGATTCTCGGTGGAATGCCCGCAATTGTTTTTGCTTTTATAACTCAAAAAAATTATAGCGGTACACTCAAACTTCAAAAACAAATTTTACTTGATTACGAAGAAGATATAACAAAATATGCTTTTGGGCTTGATAAGGGTAAAATACTTAATGTTTACAAAAAAATTCCTGCTTTTCTTGGAAAAGATAATAAAAAATTTCAAATATCCAAAATAGCAAAAAATGCACGCAATCGTGATTATATAGGGACTGTCGATTGGCTTAACAATGCCGGAATAATAAACGTATGCTATTGTATGGAGCAACCTGAATTACCACTCAAAGGTAACTATGACCCAAATAACTATAAAATATATTTTCGTGATACGGGGTTGCTTATAGGTTCGCTTGATGACGAAGTTCAAGAAGACCTTCGCAGCAACAAAAACTTCAATACCTACAAAGGTGCAATTTATGAAAATATTGTATCCGATATGTTAAAAAAACAAGGGTATGACCTTTATTTTTACAAAAATGAAAAATCTACTGTTGAAATGGATTTCTTTGTAAGAGATTCAGACTCACTTGTACCAATTGAAGTTAAAGCAAACGACGGTGCAACCGTTTCTTTAAACACTTTGATTGGCAAAGACATATATTCCGACATTGAATACGGAATTAAACTTGCAAATCGCAATATAGGCTTTAACGGTAAATTTTACACTTTCCCATATTTTTTAGGATTTTTAATAAAACGTTTTCTAAAAGAAAACAATTATTCCCAAAACTTAAAAAAATTTATATCCAATAAATAAAATTAATAATACAAGCAATGACTTAGTTTCACCGTAAATTAGGTCATTTGTTTTTTATATAAAAAATAAAGACGGTATTAAACCGCCTTTATTGTCAAATTTCAATTTAAACCAAGTTGCCGTTTTATTGCATCTTTTACAAGTTCATATTGAACCGAATCAAGTGAGTCTATTTTGTCACCGAGCAGACTTGACTGACTAATCGTAACCAACTGTTCTGACATAGTGGCACTCGGTTTTGGCAATGAACAACCCACCATAACGTTGCAATGTGTTTTTTCGACCTTTTCGATTTTGCTCGAAAGTGGTAAAACAGTGCATATTCCACTCCTTTCTAAACCCTTGTTATTGGTCACCACAATTACAGGTCGGTTTTTGTAACATATTTCACCGTAACGGTTTACCGTAGGAACGTCTTTTGCCCAGTATACTTCACCTGATTTTATTACATTAGGT
>CAZUYL010000142.1:0-1963 GCA_964624945.1 uncultured Ruminococcus sp.
CGGAGCGCAACGCCGCGATCCTCGCGCTGAGCATGGCGGAGCGCGACTACGACATATAATAACATACATTCGCTGAAAAAACAATATAAATTATTCCGCTTTATACACTTAAAATATTAACCTAAAACCAAAAAATCACCGCTTATTTCAACAATAAGCGGTGAAGGTGATTTTAATTTAAGAATTCGGGTACTGTGCACAATTATGACAAGTGCCGTCTTCCGCTAAAGGTGTTCCGCATTTTGAACAAAACATCGGTTTTTTGGGTTGCTGTACCGGTGTTGGTTGTTGTACAGGCACTTGTTGCTGCATTGGTGCAGTGTATTGAACAGGTGCTCTTTCAATAGTTGGAACGGTAAATATATCAGGGGCGTCATTTCCGTCATCGGATTTTAATTTGCCGTTAATTTGTATAACATTTTTAATCAAAAGAATTGACATCATCAAAAGTTCGTACACCAAACGAACAGCAATAGGACCTAAAATCATTAAAAGCAAACCGTATCCGCCGTACCATTTGTTGCTGTAACCGTTTCCAAACCAAGAATATGATCTTTCAACGTAAAACAACATAAAAAATCCTTGCAAGATAATGTACGATGTTGCAAAAATATACAACGCTTGAAGAATTTTTTCAATGATAAGATACTTGAAGTTTACGGTATCGTGTAAAAATTTACCAAATTTTCCAAGTCGGGCACTCTTTGATTCGGGCACTATAAAAACAAAAGCCAAAACAGTTGCCACAATTGCAAAAACCGCCGCTAAAATTAAGATTGCCGGTGACATAATAAAACATCTCCTCAAAATTGTTTATTGTGCTTTTTGCACAATTAAATTATACACATATAAATATGTTTTGTCAATAGTGATTACGTCAAATTAATTAGATAAAAACATAAGTTTTTTAAAATTTAAACAATTATCAAGATTTTCAGGTTAAAAATGCAATATTTTTTAAAAACCGCAAGTGAGCATTTAAGAGAAAAAAAGAGAAAAACAGAGAAAAACAGAGATTTCGTTTTGTAAATTAATTTTTTTAAAAAATTATGTTGACAAAGTAATTTAGGTGTGGTATTATATTCGGGCGTTAAAAAAAGAATTTTATTTGGAGGTATTGGCTATGTCCACATTTATGACAAAACCTGCTGAAGTTCAGCGTAAATGGTACATCGTTGATGCTGCTAACCGTCCGCTCGGTCGTACTGCATCAAAGGTTGCTGATTTACTTCGCGGTAAAGTTAAACCCACATTCACACCTCATGTTGACTGTGGCGACCACGTTATCGTTATCAATGCTGAAAAAGCAGTTTTAACAGGCAAAAAATTAGACAACAAGTATTATCGTCGTCATACAGGTTATATTGGCGGTCTTAAAGAGGTTAAATATTCAACCCTTATGAACACTCGCCCTGAACTTGCTATGGAACTTGCGGTTAAGGGTATGGTGCCCGACACCACAATCGGTCGTAAGGCTCTTACTCGCCTTCACATCTACAAAGGCGAAAACTACGTTCAGGTTGCTCAAAAACCTGAAAAGTATGAATTTTAAGAAGGGAGACAGATACAATGTTTGAAGGAAAGCCATATTTTTACGGCACCGGCAGAAGAAAAAGTTCTGTTGCCCGTGTTAGAGTATACCAAGGTACAGGCAAAATCACAATCAACGATAGAGATATCGACGATTATTTCGGCCTTGAAACCTTAAAAGTTATAGTTCGTCAACCGTTAGTTCTTACCGAGAACGCTGACAAGTTTGACATCGTTTGCCGTGTTACCGGCGGTGGTGTTACCGGTCAGGCAGGTGCTATCCGTCACGGTATTGCACGTGCACTTTTGCAGGCTGATGCTGAACTTCGTCCTGAACTCAAGAAAGCAGGATTCCTCACACGTGATCCACGTATGAAAGAAAGAAAGAAATACGGTCTCAAAGGCGCTCGCCGTGCACCGCAGTTCTCAAAGA
>CAZUYL010000143.1:0-1911 GCA_964624945.1 uncultured Ruminococcus sp.
TGTAAAAAATAGTAATGATTACTATTTTCAAAAGGACAGTGAGTTATGGCAAATTATTCAAAACAGCGTGAAGCGGTTTTAACCGAACTTAGAGGCAGATGTGATCACCCCACAGCAGTACAGGTTTACGAGGGCGTTCGCAAGGTTATTCCGAATATAAGTTTGGGCACCGTTTACCGAAATTTAGCCGCCCTTGTTGAAAACGGTGAAATATTAAGCATTTCAGTAGGTGACGGTAAAGAGCATTTTGACGGTGATAAATCTTTGCATTTACATTTGCATTGTAAAACCTGCGGTGCAATAATTGATGCCGCCGCCAATGCCGAAAAATTTTACACCATAGCGGATTTTGACGGGTTTACACCTCAAACCAGTGTTTGTGTTGTGTATGGATTCTGTAAAAATTGCAACAGCAATAAATTATAAATTTTAAAATTATTTTTTGGAGGAAATCTAAAATGAAAAAGTATGTATGTTTAGTTTGCGGTTATGTTTATGAAGGCGAAAATGCACCTGACGAATGCCCCATTTGTCATGCACCTGCAAGCAAATTTGAAGAACAGTCGGGCGACAGAACTTGGGCTGCTGAACACGTTGTAGGTATTGCAACAGGTGTTGATCAACGCATTATTGACGGTTTGCGTGAAAACTTTAACGGCGAATGCAGTGAAGTTGGTATGTACCTTGCAATGTCACGCGTAGCACACCGTGAAGGTTATCCTGAAATCGGTTTATATTGGGAAAAAGCCGCTTTAGAAGAGGCTGAACACGCAGCAAAATTTGCTGAAATGCTTGGTGAAGTTCTTACCGATTCTACAAAGAAAAACCTTGAAATGCGTGTGGATGCCGAAAACGGTGCAACCAAGGGCAAATTTGAACTTGCTAAACTTGCAAAAGAATTGGGCCTTGACGCAATTCACGACACCGTGCACGAAATGGCTCGTGACGAAGCTAGACACGGCAAAGCATTTGAAGGACTTTTAAACCGTTACTTCAAATAAGCGAAAAACTGCATAAATAAAGGGTTTTGTGGACATTCACCGTTTTGGTGGGTGTCCTTTGTTTTTGTGTTTAAATTTGTGATAGTGTGCATTTGCACACTAAAATGTAAACATATGTTAAAAAACACAATTGTATGTGATAAAATATTCCGCGGAATAAGGTGAACCTATATAAAGGTAGGAGGTTAGCCCTTTGACTTTCAAGGGGTGTTTGTTTTTTGTTTTTTAATAAATTTGATTTTTTGCTGCATAATAGTAAAAAAGGAGATGTTTTATATGAAGTATGTATGCCCTTGCGGATATGTTTACGATGAAGAAATCGGAGACCTTGAAAACGGTATTGCGGCAGGTACAATGTGGCGGGAGATTCCCGAAGATTTTGTATGTCCAGTTTGCGGACTGCCGAAAGATATGTTTGAAGCCGAATAACAATTAAAAATTTTGTATTTTTAAAAGATAGACGGCAATAATAGTGTGGGAGGAATTTTAATGAAAAAGATGATAACTTCAATAATCGCAATAATTTTGCTTTCAATGCTTGTTGCTTGTGGGCAAACAGGTGACAAAATTAAAAACGATGTCGAATCAATGGGCGACTCGGCAATAAATAAGATTGAAAGCGAAACCGATAAGATTAAAAGTGATGCCGAATCAACAGATATTATGACAGGCATTACCGCCGATGATGCAAAAAAGGCGGCATTAAGCGATGCCAATATTGATGAATCTAAAGTCAACGGTATTGACATTGATTTAGAACGTGAAAACGGCTCTTTGATTTACGAAGTTGAATTCAAATCCGCAACCGATGAGTACGAATACAAAATAGATGCTCAGTCGGGCAAAGTAATTTCAAAATATGTAAAATCCGAATAAAAGTAACGGCGGTATTTAATTGATACCGCCGTTA
>CAZUYL010000144.1:0-1908 GCA_964624945.1 uncultured Ruminococcus sp.
TATTTTAACAACTATCCCGACAAAAACGGATTTTTCGGTAAATACGGCGGTGTATATATTGAAGACAAACTTAAAGACGCTATGGCAGAAATTACCGAGGCATATTATTCTATATGTCAGTCAAGAAAATTCATTGCCGAACTTCGCCGTATAAGAAAAGAATTTCAAGGCAGACCTACACCTGTATCTCATTTAGAAAGACTTTCAGATGCACTTGGCGGCAAAGTTCAACTTTACGCCAAACGTGAAGACCTTAACCATTCAGGTGCACATAAATTAAATCATTGTATGGGCGAGGCTTTGCTTGCGAAATATATGGGCAAAAAGAAAATCATTGCCGAAACGGGTGCAGGTCAACACGGTGTTGCTCTTGCTACTGCAGCGGCATATTTCGGACTCGAATGTGATATATATATGGGTTCGGTAGATATTAAAAAACAAGCACCCAATGTTGCCAGAATGAAAATTTTAGGTGCCAACGTTATAGAGGTCACCCACGGTCTTGCCACTTTAAAAGAGGCGGTTGATGCCGCGTTTGATGCTTACAGCAAAGAATACAAAGACTGCATTTACTGCATAGGTTCTGTTTTGGGCCCTCACCCATTTCCTATGATGGTGCGTGATTTTCAAAGTGTAGTCGGCATTGAAGCACGCGAACAGTTTATTGATATGACAGGTCACCTACCCAACGCAATTGTTGCATGTGTGGGCGGCGGTTCTAATGCGGCAGGTCTTTTTGCAGGATTTTTAAATGACCCTGTTGATATATACGGCATTGAACCTTTGGGCAGAGGTGCAAAACTCGGTGACCATGCGGCAAGCCTTCAATTCGGAACCGAAGGTATAATGCACGGCTTTAACAGTATTATGTTAAAAGACGAAAACGGTGACCCTGCACCTGTATATTCGGTAGCAAGCGGACTTGATTACCCCTCTTCAGGCCCTGAACACGCATTTTTGCGAGATGTGGGCAGAGTAAAATACGACGTAATTGACGACAAAGAAACAATCGACGCATTTTACAAACTTGCACGTCTTGAGGGCATTATCCCCGCCATTGAAAGTTCACACGCCGTAGCCTACGGTATGAAACTTGCCAAAACTATGGACCACGGTTCTGTGCTTATAAATCTTTCAGGCCGCGGCGACAAAGATATGGACTACGTAATCGAGCATTACGGAATACGTTAAATTAATAATTTCATTTAAAAAGAAGTCGTTCGTATTGAACGACTTCTTTCTTGTGTTGATATTCATACCACAAATTCTCCGAAAAGAACAATCTGCTTTACGATACCAAGAGGGCAAGTGTTGAGGGGTATAGGAGAATATCTGTAAAATTGCCGACTGTATCGGAGAAAATAGACGGAAATATTACACCTATAACCGATAAGAGTATAAATTCCGTTAAAAATATTAAAATAAACGGTTATACCGAGCAACAATGCGAACATATACAAGCAAAGCATAAAGAATTACTTACTTTTGCAAGGGATAACAACGAAAGCAAAGAATGTGCTTTTATCTGCGAAAATGATTTATCCGACTTCGGCAAAGATTTAGGTGCAACTGACCGTTTGGAATTTAAAGACAGTAAATGTGTTTCTATGCTTTCAAGCCGTCCAAACCTTTTTTTAATGCACAATCACCCGAAAAATAGTAGTTTTTCTGCAACCGATATACGCTTTTTTATTGAAACGGATAGTATTAAGCATTTATCAGTTGTTAAAAACAACGGTAATGTTGAAGTGTTGACAAAAAGCAGTAATTTTGATATACTTATAGTGCAAAAAAACTTTCGCAGAGCCTTTAAAAAGTATGTTAAAAGCGGAAATCGTTCCGAATTTGACAAGGCAATTGAAATGTTTTTAAGCAATTCAAAGGAGATGATAGAATGGACGAAGTAAA
>CAZUYL010000145.1:0-1874 GCA_964624945.1 uncultured Ruminococcus sp.
TGACACTTCTATTGAAGAAAAAATTGAAACAATAGTTAAAAAAGTTTACGGCGGCAAAGGTATTTCAATTATGCCAAATGCCAAAAAGCAAATAGCACAACTTACCGCTTTAGGCTTTGACAAATTACCGATTTGTATTGCAAAAACACAGTACAGTTTTTCTGACGATGCAACAAAACTCGGTGCACCGCAAGATTTTACCGTAACTATTAAAAACGTAAAGGTATCCGCAGGGGCAGGATTTATTGTTGTTATGACAGGCGATATTTTAACAATGCCCGGCTTACCTAAAAAACCTGCGGCTGAAAATATTGATGTTGATGAAAACGGTAAAATAACAGGTTTGTTCTAAAAAATATAAAGGCAAAGTTTTATTTAATTAGGCTCTTTATCAATAGTTGGAACAAGAGTTAAAACAGAACTATAATAAAAACGAACGTTGAATTTTACTCAACGTTCGTTTTTTTGCTACTCACTTTTTATCGTAAGGTACGTATTTTATTTTTCTTTTTTTGGATTTATTGCCGTTCATTTTAATTATGGCAATAATAAATATAATAATCGCTATTGCAATCAGCAGGTATACCGCTATCATATAAGATGATGTGAAAAAGTTTTTAATCGCACGTATTACGGCAAGCAGGGAACTGCGTTCAATATTCTCGTTAGAAACAAGATTAACCGTGCCTATTACTTTTTCGGCATATATAACATCGGCAGTACCAAGCACCTGACCTTTTTTAATAGGGGCATCAACGGTTTTGCTTGTAGGGTGTGCAACTATGCTTATGGTTGATTCATCGGCATCTTTAGGCAACATCGAAACAAAACTTTTTTCAACATAAAGCGATACAAAGTCGGTTTCAAGTGAAAGGTCAACGTTAACCTCCGCTACGGGATTATCGGTGTCAGCCACTTTTTTTGCGGTAAAGTTGTTAAATGCCCAACGGTAAAGATTTGCACTTTCTAAAAATTCATAACGCCTTTCACCGTTTTTGCAACCGAAAATCAGGCACATATAATTACTACCGTTGTAACTTGCAGTGCTTACAACACAACGACCTGCTTCATCGGTATAACCGGTTTTAACACCGTGAGCATAGGTGTAATAATAATTAGTTGTGGTGTCTTGTAAAAAATTTGTTGTTGAAAGGGTGCGGCTGTTCGACATATTTGTTGCTGCAACCGTGTAACGTGTGCTGTCGCTTACGGTTTTAAAAATTTTGTTTTGAAGTGCATATTTTGTAAGAATATAAGTATCACGTGCGGTGGTATAGTTTTGTTCATCGTGCAGACCTATCGGATCGGCGTAATGTGTTTCGGTAAGGCCTAATTCTTCGGCACGTTTGTTCATCATATTTACAAAGTTTTCAATCGAACCGCCGTAATATTCCGCAGCCAAGAGCGAGCAGTCACCGTAACTTGACATAAGTATCATATAAAGAAGGTCAAGTTGTGTTATTTCTTCACCTGCTTTAAGTAATGAAACACTGCTACCTGTACCGCTGATTTTTTTTAGCACACTATCTGTCATGGCAATTTTTGCGTTTTCATCAAATTTATCGCTTTCAAGCATAACAAGTGCAGTCATTATTTTGGCAATAGAAGCAGGATAAACTTTTTGGTCGGCATTTTTTTCAAAAAGTACCTCATCGGTATCAAGTGATACAAGCATCGCCGCATTAGCAGTAATTTCAACCCCCGAAGGTTCATAGGCATTTACTGTTAAAACAGGGGTAAAAGTCAAACAAATTATTAAAATTATGCAAAAAAATTTTTTAAGCATAGAAATCTCCTTAAAATTATGGTATATTACTATTATACATTATCATTTTTGAAAAATAAAGTATAAAATTATTAGTTTTTTATTAATT
>CAZUYL010000146.1:0-1811 GCA_964624945.1 uncultured Ruminococcus sp.
CGGTAATACTGTTTTTGTAAAAAAACGTAAAGGTGAGCATAATATGTACATTAACAAAGTTGAAATCTGCGGTGTAGATACAAGCAAATTACCGATAATGAAAGAAAAAGAAAAGGAATCACTGCTACGTGAAGTTAAAAACGGCAGCAAAACAGCACGTGACAAATTAATCAGCGGTAATTTACGTCTTGTTTTGAGTGTTGTGCAACGTTTTTCAAATCGTGGCGAAAACCCCGACGATTTATTTCAGGTAGGTTGTATAGGATTAATAAAATCTATCGATAATTTTGATATTAATCAAAACGTAAGGTTTTCAACCTATGCCGTACCGATGATTATAGGTGAAATTCGCCGCTATTTGCGTGATAACAACTCAATACGGGTAAGCCGTTCAATCAAAGATACGGCGTATAAAGCAATGCAAGCAAAAGAAAAACTGATTAATAAAAACCAAAAAGAACCTACCATTACAGAAATTGCCGAAGAATTAAATATACCGTGCAGTGAAGTTGTAATTGCACTTGAAAGTATTGTTGATCCTGTATCGCTTTACGAACCCGTGTTTTCCGACGGTGGTGACACTATATATGTGCTTGATCAAATCGGTGATAATAATGATGATAAAAATTGGCTTGATGAAATTTGTATAAAAGAGTCAATTAAAAATTTAAACGAACGTGAAAAAAGAATTCTCAGTTTAAGGTTTATGCAGGGCAAAACGCAGATGGAAGTATCCGAAGAAATAGGAATTTCACAAGCACAGGTTTCAAGGCTTGAAAAATTTGCACTTAAAAAAATAAAATCATAACAAACCCCCGAACTTTGAGGTTCGAGGGTTATATATAAAAGGGGTTTATAATCGGTTGTTTTAAAGACAACAAATTGTTGCCGCCGATAAAGCAGGATATCCTTCTGTTTACCCCTGCTTTATACTATGCAAAATTATTCAATCGGTGACTTACGTAAGAAAATAACACCCATTGTATTTGCACCGCAATGTGACGAAACTGTGCAACCTGCACGGGTTAAAAATACCTCTTTAAAAATGCCCATATCTTTAACCTGTTTTACAATGTCAGCCATAAGTTGTTCATCACAACCTGCGTGTGTTATAAATATACGTGAGGGGTCAATATCTTCAACATTTTGCAAACGTTCGGCAACATAATCGGTAACAACTTTTGAAAATACACCGCGGTATTTTTTGCCTACACCCATACTGCCGTTTCTAACTTCGATGCAAGGTTTTAATTTAAGCAAATTAGCACCCATCATAGAAAGGGCTGAACATCTGCCGCCTTTGTAAAGATATTCAAGGCTATCAATAACAAAAGTTACGTCAACATAAGAAACAAGTTGATTAATTTTTTCTACGATTTCTTTGGCATCTACGCCGTCATTTGCCATTTCTGCCGCAGTTACAACCAAAATGCCGCCACCTGTAGAAAGGTTTTTACTGTCGATAACATAAACATTATCAAAATCGTTTGCGGCAAGGCAAGCATTATTGTATGTAGATGACATATCCGAACTGATTGTAAAATGAATTACAGTATCGCCATCTTTAGTGAGTTCGTTAAAATAGTCAATACACTCACCAACATTTGCTGCAGTAGTTTTGGGCAATTCACCTGTTTTGTCATAATGAGCATAAATATCATCAGGTGTGATTTCAAGGCCGTCACGGTAAACGTTAGTACCAAGTGTTACACCAAGCGGCAAAATTTTAATACCGTATCTTTCTTTAAGTTCTGAAGTTAAATCACAAGTACTGTCACTTGAGATTATTATTTTAGACATAAAATATCCTC
>CAZUYL010000147.1:0-1789 GCA_964624945.1 uncultured Ruminococcus sp.
GCGGAATTATGATTACCGCATCGCACAATCCTTTTTACGACAACGGTATAAAATTAATTAACCGATACGGTGAAAAATTTGATGATGAAATTACAAATTTAATTGAAAATTATATAGACGGCAATTTAGAAAAATCAAACATTCAAGGCAACGATTTACCTTTGGCACGACGTGAGAATATAGGTTCGGTTGTAGATTACGTTTCGGGCAGAAACCGTTATATAGGCTATCTTATTTCTTTGGCATCACATTCGTATAAAAATTTAAAAATAGGATTAGACTGTGCCAACGGTGCGTCGTGGCGTATAGCACCCGCTGTTTTTGATGCACTCGGTGCCGAAACATATTTTATAGGCGATAAACCCAACGGCGTTAACGTAAATTTTGAGTGCGGCTCAACGCATATTGAACGTCTTTGTAATTTGGTACGAGAAAAACGCCTTGATATAGGTTTCGCTTTTGACGGCGACGCCGACCGTTGCATTGCCGTTGACGAAAACGGAAACATTGTTGACGGTGATAAAATAATGCATATTTTAGCCCACAGATTAAAGTCACGCGGTACTTTAAATAAAAACACGGTTGTTGCAACTATTATGTCTAACAGCGGTTTTATAAAAAGTCTTGAAAATTCGGGCATAAATTACCAACTTACAACCGTTGGTGACCGTTTTGTCTACGAAAAAATGCAGGAACAGGATTTCACCTTAGGCGGAGAACAGTCGGGGCATATTATTATAAAAAAATATGCCACCACGGGTGACGGCATTTTAACGGCTATTATGCTAACCGAAGAACTGTGTGATAAAAAATCAAAATTTTCAAAACTTGCACAACAGGTGTTTTTGTATCCGCAATACACAAAAAATGTACAGGTGACAGATAAAAAGGCGGTGCTTGGCAATATCGACGTTTTAAATTCGCTGAAAACCGTAGAAGAAAAAATTGCCGGTAAGGGAAGGGTGCTTTTGCGTGAAAGCGGAACCGAACCGGTTATACGCATTATGGTTGAAGCCGAAACCGAAACACTTTGCCGTGAATACGCCGATTTTATAGCCGAAACAATAAAAATTAATTTGTAACTTTTTAAAAAATAAATCACCGTTTACTATGGCTTTATATACCAAGTAAGCGGTGAATTTTAATTTTTAGGTTTTATTATTTTAGTTCGTCAAGGGTAAGCGAGTAACTTTCTAAAAATTCTTGCAAAAAGTCGTCTGCTTCGGGCAGGTGCATATCCTTTATAGCGTTAAGGGTTGTACTTTCGGCTGATTTGAATTCGTTGTTACCGCTGTTGCGTTCTTCGATACATTTTATAAGTGCCGATATTTTATCGGCGGCTTTTATAATGCGTTCGCTTTCACGGTCGGGGTTGTAAATCGGCTCAAAATCCGAACGCATATCTTCTGGCAGTAGTGAAATCAGTCGGTTTTCGGCAACTTTTTCAATTTCTTTGTATGTGTTTTTAATATCGGCGTTATAATATTTTATGGGTGTTGGCATATCACCCGTAATTATTTCAGATGTATCGTGAAACATTGCGGCAACCGCTATGGCGTTAACATCAAAATTTTTGTTATAACGTTTGTTGCCTATAACGGCAAGTGCGTGTGCAATAAAAGCAACTTCAAGCGAGTGTTCACTTAAATTTTCAGGTCGGGTATTACGCATAAGCCCCCAACGGTGTATATTTTTCATTCTCGACATCATTGCATAAAAATGACTGGACAAAATAAATCACATCCTTACTTGAATATTATATATTTTTTTGATATAATAAGCAATAATA
>CAZUYL010000148.1:0-1679 GCA_964624945.1 uncultured Ruminococcus sp.
ATTATGAACGAACAAAAATTAGAACGGTTATTACTCACCGTACAAAAGCCCGGTCGTTATTCGGGCGGCGAGATTAATCAGGTAATAAAAGACAAAGAAAAGGTTGACGTGCGTTTTGCATTTTGTTTTCCCGATACTTACGAAATCGGTATGAGTCACCTCGGAATAAAAATACTTTATTCGCTTTTTAACGAACGTGAAGATATTTGGTGCGAACGTGTTTTTGCCCCTTGGGTAGATTTTGAACAGGTTATGCGTGACAACGATATTCCGCTTTACGCACTTGAAAGCCGTGACAGTATACGTGATTTTGATTTTGTAGGTTTTACTTTGCAATACGAACTCTCGTACACAAACATTCTTTCTATGCTTGACCTTGCCGGTATTCCGCTCAAAGCGTGCAACCGTGATGACTCTTACCCCATTATTGTAGCAGGCGGACCGTGTGCCTGCAACGCCGAACCTTTGGCAGATTTTATTGATATTTTCTTTTTGGGTGAGGGCGAAAAAGTAGACCTTGAGGTTATTGACCTTTACAAACAAAACCGTAAAAACGGCGGAACAAAGCAAGACTTTTTACGTGCTGCCGCACAAATCAAAGGCGTGTATGTACCCTCGCTTTACGATTTTGAATACAACGATGACGGTACCGTTAAATCGGTTACAACTAAATTTGATGCACCGCTCGTTATAGAAAAACGCATTGAAGAAAACCTTGACGAAACATACTACCCCGACCGTTTTGTAGTGCCTTATATTGAAACGGTGCACGACCGTGCCGTGCAAGAGGTTTTCAGAGGTTGTATACGTGGCTGCCGTTTTTGTCAGGCAGGTTACATTTACCGCCCCGTGCGTGAAAAGAGTGCCGAAACGGTAAACCGTCAGGCAAAATTGTTGTGCCAAAGCACAGGTTATGATGAAATGTCGCTTTCAAGTCTTTCTACCAGCGACTACACCCAACTTGAACCCATGCTTGACGAAATGCTTACTTGGACCGAAAAAAGCAAGGTGAGTTTATCGTTGCCGTCACTTAGAATTGACAACTTTTCGGAAGAACTTATGCAAAAAATCAACCGCCTTAAAAAAAGCGGTCTTACCTTTGCACCCGAAGCTGGAACACAACGTCTTCGTGACGTAATAAACAAAAACATCACCGAAGATGATATTTTAGGTACCTGTGCTACCGCATTCCGCGGCGGATATACTGCGGTTAAACTTTATTTTATGATGGGGTTGCCTACCGAACGCGATGAAGACATTGTAGGCATTGCCGAACTTGCCCAAAAAATAGTAGACCTTTACTATTCTTTGCCCGAAAGACCGAAGGGCAAAGCGGTTAACGTTTCTATTAGTGTTGCAAACTTTGTGCCAAAACCACACACACCGTTCCAATTTGAACCGCAAATCACCCGTGAAGAAATGATGCGTCGTCAACATCTGCTTAAAGACAGTATCAAAAGCAAAAAAATTACATTTAATTATCACGAAAACAAAACAAGTTTTTTGGAAGGCGTTTTCGCTCGTGGCGACCGCAGACTCGGTGCCGTTATTGAAAGTGCCTATAAAAAGGGTTGCCGTTTTGACGGTTGGGACGAATGTTTTAATCTTGATGCCTGGCTTGAGGCGTTCGACGAATGTAACGTTAAGCCCGAATTTTACGCAAAACGTTTGCTTTCTTT
>CAZUYL010000149.1:0-1574 GCA_964624945.1 uncultured Ruminococcus sp.
ATGTAACATATGAAATGATAGATGGAGTTATTACGGCTTACATGGATTCATTAGCGAATATTATAGTAGAGTATTCTCCGGAACCAGTAAAAAAACTTTTTGTAGAAAATGTTAAGTTTATGTCTATGTCATCAACAACTCATGAAAAGGTAGCACCGTATATTAATGGTTATAAGACACCACAACAAGTTAGTGTAGAAATTGCAAAACAAATAAAAATGGATGATCGAACTACTAGTGCTGAAGTTAATACTCAAATAGATACATTAGGAAAAACAATTTGCCCAATGTTCATGTTAGATGGTGCGTTGAACCTTTCTCTCAGAAGCATGGTACGTACAGAACTCAGAAAATCACATCCAGATGCTAAAGCATTTAAAACTGGATGCTGCTATGTAGCTACCGCAGTATACGGCTCTTATAATTGTCCAGAAGTTTGGACTTTGCGTCGTTTCCGTGATGATACTCTTGCAGAAACTTGGTATGGTAGAGCTTTTGTTCACACTTATTACGCAATCAGCCCGACACTTGTGAAATGGTTTGGTGATACACAGTGGTTCAAGAAGATGTGGAGAGGAACTCTTGATCGCATGGTTAATAAACTCCAAACCAAAGGTTTTGAATCTACTCCATACGAAGACAAGGAATGGTAATAAACATAACAGAGGGGCTGTTTCGGCAGCCCCTCATTATATTGAATTATGAAAAGAAAGAAAAATATACATACGTTTCCTGATACCGATCCTCGTAGCATAAATTACAATCGAGTATTGGATTTCCCTGATGCAAATTGGTCAATTCTGTTGTTAAAAATCATCTTACCTATACCGACTGCGGTTTGCTTATGTTTGTTTTTGGAACTACTGTTTGATACATTTTTCGCCATTCTTTTTGCTATTGTAAGCATTTTAGTGTATTCTATATTTAATGTAAAGAATATTATTCTATCCTCAGTTAAAATATACCAACAAATAGCTCCACGAAAAATCAGGTTAAAGTGTAGATTCGAACCATCCTGTTCACAATATATGATTTTAGCTGTAGAAAAATACGGTGTAATAAAAGGCGTGTGTAAAGGAATTAGGCGCTTAAGCAAATGTAACAATCGTGGCGATGGTATGAAAGGCGGATTTGACTATCCATAAAAGAAGGTGAACTAAGGGAGTTGATGCTTGGTTAACTCCCTTGTTTTGTACTGTGCTTATATAAAAATAAGTTCTTCGTTTATAAGTTCTGTTGCTCTGCTGCAAATATTATTCATTCGACCAACCCACTCCATTTGATTGTCTGCTTTGAGTTGTTCGGTTACATCCTCACGCTCTGCCATTTGTTTTATAAGCCGAGAAAACATATCTTCCGCCTGTTTATCAATATCGGCAAGATGATCGTTCAATTTACCGCTTGTCAGCAGATTATAATATAAAACCTTGCGGTGTTGTTTTAAGTATCTTAAATGCCGCTTTCTCGCCTGCCGGCTCGGTCGGTGCTTCTAAGCTACGCTTAGAGGTGTCCACCGGACACCCGCACCCCATAATCCGATAGGCTGCTCCTTTTCGTCGGAGCAAGCAAGGTCG
>CAZUYL010000150.1:0-1541 GCA_964624945.1 uncultured Ruminococcus sp.
TTTTTAAAGAATAAATAAAATAAAAAATTAGGTAATAAAAGCACAACAATCGCTAGCAATGCAAAAGAAAAAATTGTTAGTTCTAATTTAAATAAAATCAATCTGGAAACGGCATAAGTAATTCCCGAAACCAAAATAAGTAATATCACCTTTTTAATTACCGAAATAAAAAACGGTTTGACCGATTTATTAAATCCGTCACGATGTATAACAAGAGGCATATACCAAACGTTAATGCAACATCTTGAAAGCGGTGTAGCAAAAATTACGCCCGCAACTCCGAAAGGAAAACTCAACGCTATAGATAAAACTATATTTAGCAATGCTACAATCAACGGAAAAAATTGCCCTTGTGTAAATAGCCCCAATGTTGAACGAAAAGCCGACATCATATTCATATAACCTTCAACAAAAAATCTAAACACCAAAGCAATTACTATTGTCTGACTTAAAATATATTTACTGCTTACTCCACCTAACCATAATTTTATAAAAGGATTAAATAACACAATAAAAGCAACCGAAGAAAAGGCATATAACCAATAATTCATAAACTCAATATTTTTGAATAATTTATACCCGTCTTCCTTAGATTTTTCAACAAAAAAATTACCCATACTTGCGGTAATTGCACCTGTTATTTGCGAAAGCAAGGCAACAATGGCATCTTGAAGCATAATATAATTTGACAGATAACCAACCCAAGCGACACCTACAAAAGCGGATATTATCAACGAATCAGATGTATTTAAAACTTTAAAAGAAATTTTTTGAAGCATTAGAGCCTTAACATCTTTAAAAATTAACTGCTTTTCATTTTTAGGTAACTCTTCTTTAGAATTATTAAAAATAGGATACTCTTTTTTTACTTTAATTGCTATAAGAACATTTTGCATAACAGTACAAAACATTTCGGTAAGTAAATAAACGGTAAAATTACGTAACAGCAATAAAACAATTATTTGTAAAAAAGATTTAACTAAATTAAATATACTGCTGTATTCTGAAATAATATGTGATTTTTGATCTGCTTGAAGTATTGAATTTCTGTAAGCAAAAAACCAATACGACATTGAAGAATTAAGTAAAAATAAAACGTAATAGAATTTTAACCCCGATATATCAGGTTGATTTTTTATTAAAACATCTAAAAAAGGAACCAAACATAACCCAATTACAAAAATAACCGTGCCTATAATAGAATAAACGCGTTTGTATAGACGCATTATTTGTGCTAATTTGTTATAGTCTTTTTCTGCCAAAGGTTTATACATACTATATACCATAGCCGTACTAAACCCAAGTTCTGCCAATGAAAGCATTGAAAGTATGCTTGAATACAAACCGTTAACACTTAAATAATCATTGCTTAAACATTTTATAAATACAGTTCTTACAACAAAAGCGGTAAGTGTAGTCAACAATCTGTAAAGTATACCGGTAGACATATTTTTTAGAGATTTTTCAGTTCTTCCCATTTTGTTTATTTTATACTCCGTCAAATAAAATATTATTTTTTAAATATTTTTCGCTTTAGAATT
>CAZUYL010000151.1:0-1520 GCA_964624945.1 uncultured Ruminococcus sp.
GAGCAGTTTTATCCCTACTCAACGGTTGGTTTGTATACTTTTTAAACCGTTTCGTTTATGATAATTGCGAAAGGAGGAAAACCGATGAATCAAATTAAAATCGGCGAATTTATAGCACACACAAGAAAAGAGAAAAATCTAACACAAGCATCTCTTGCCGAAAAACTCGGAATTACCGACAGGGAAGTTTCTAAATGGGAACGTGGCAAGGGTATGCCCGATGCCTCTATTATGCTTGATTTGTGCGAAATTCTCGGCATTACCGTAAACGAATTATTAAGTGGGGAGAAAATTGAAATGAAAGACTATAATCAAATAGCAGAAAAAAATTTATTAGAAATGGCAAAAAAAGAAGAAACACAAAATAAAAAAATGATGTTTTACGAAAAGGTAATCGGTTATATGTCAAGTATAACATTTTTGGTCTTACTCTTTACAGCATCATTTGCGGTTGAAAACACAGTTGCAAGAATTATATTATTTGTATTAGCGTTTGCAGTATTGATAGCCGGCGTTACTTTTGCGTTGAAAATTGAAACCGAAACAGGCTATTACCAATGTCAAAAATGCAATCATAAATATGTGCCTAAATACAGCAAAGTGTTTTTTGCAATGCATATCGGTACAACAAGATATATGCGTTGCCCTAAGTGTAACAAAAAATCTTGGCAGAAAAAGGCACTTGAAAATCAAACAGTTGAAAAGTAACTTTTTAAAAATAATGCAACCTAAACCTTATTCTGATGAGAAAGCCAAGGTCTGATTTTTTCAAATCCAATAAAATTGTAAAAGGAGATTATATTTATGGATATTGTTATTGAAAAAGGCGTCGATTTCGGACGCGGCTCAAATATTAGATTATTTAAAACAAATAGGTTCCGAAACCAAAAATCTCACTTTTGGTTCCGAAGGCCTGCCGTTTACCGTCGAACAAGAGAAAGAATATATCGAAAATCTTAAAAACTCGTCAGATGATGTTATGTTTGTTGCAAAATGCAACGGCAAAATTATAGGTGATGCCACTTTAAACCGTTTGCCCCGTAGAATGAATCACCGCGGTGATTTTGGCATATCGGTTTTAAAAGAGTATTGGAATAGGGGAATAGGTAAAAAACTTTTAACCGAAATTATAAACTTTGCTAAAGAAAACAATTTTTCGTTTGTTGATTTACAGGTCAGAAGCGATAATTCGGTGGCAATTCATTTGTACAAAAAATTCGGGTTCAAAAAAATAGGCACGCACCCCGCTTTCTTTAAATTTCAAAATAGCGAAATTTCATTCGATTATATGACTTTAAAAATAGAGTAATATTGGTTTAGATTGTTTATATTTATTGGTTTTTGTCTTTTATTGGCAAAAAGCCGAAAATATATTGCAATTTACACTTGATTATTTTGTTTTTATGTGGTATAATATCTTGCGTTGCACAAATGCAGCACTATGCGCTGATAGCTCAGTTGGATAGAGCATCTGCCTTCTAAGCAGAGGGTCGGGGGTTCGAATCCCTTTCAGCGTGCCA
>CAZUYL010000152.1:0-1517 GCA_964624945.1 uncultured Ruminococcus sp.
ATATGGGTGCTCAACTTGTAAAAGAAGTATCCGTTAAAACAAACGATGCCGCAGGTGACGGCACAACAACCGCTACCGTTTTGGCACAGGCTCTTATTAACGAGGGTATGAAAAACGTAGCAGCAGGTGCTAACCCTATGGTAGTTAAAAAAGGTATTAAAAATGCAGTTGATACCGCTATTGCTTCTATTATAGAAAATTCTAAAAATGTTTCCGGCAGTGATGATATCGCACGTGTAGCAACCGTATCTTCGGGTGATGCAGTAATCGGTTCACTTATTGCCGAGGCTATGGAAAAGGTTTCCGCTGACGGCGTTATTACGGTTGAAGAATCAAAAACCGCTGAAACATACTCCGAAGTTGTTGAAGGTATGCAGTTTGACCGCGGTTATATCACACCTTATATGGTAACCGATACCGACAAAATGGAAGCCGTTATTGATGATGCTTATATTCTCATCACCGATAAAAAGATTTCAAACATTCAAGAAATTTTACCACTTCTCGAACAAATTGTTCAGTCGGGCAAAAAATTGGTAATCATTGCCGAAGATATTGAGGGCGAAGCACTTTCAACCCTTATTGTTAACAAACTTCGCGGCACATTTACCTGCGTTGGTGTAAAAGCACCCGGTTTTGGTGACAGACGTAAAGAAATGTTGCGTGATATTGCTACACTTACAGGCGGTGAAGTTATTACCGAAGAATTAGGTCTTGAACTTAAAGATGCTACCGTTAATCAACTCGGTCGTGCACGTCAGGTTAAGGTTACAAAAGAAAACACCGTTATTGTTGACGGTGCAGGCGATAAAATCGCAATTAAAGACCGCGTAGCACAAATTCGCAATGAAATTGCCGTAACAACATCTGATTTTGACCGTGAAAAACTTCAAGAACGTTTGGCAAAACTTGCAGGCGGTGTTGCCGTAATTAAAGTTGGTGCAGCTACCGAAATCGAAATGAAAGATAAAAAGTTGCGTATTGAAGACGCACTTGCCGCTACAAAAGCCGCAGTTGAAGAAGGTATCGTAGCAGGCGGCGGTGTAGCACTTCTTAATGCAATCCCCGCAGTAAAAGCATTGGCAGAAAATACCGACGGCGACGAAAAAACAGGTGTAAACATTGTGCTTAAATCATTAGAAGCACCTATACGTCAAATTGCTTACAACGCAGGTATTGAGGGTTCTGTTATTATTGACAAAATTCTTAATAGCGGTAAGGTGAATTATGGTTTTGATGCTTACAACGAAACCTACACCGATATGATTGACGCAGGTATTGTTGACCCGACTAAAGTTACACGTTCGGCTCTTGAAAATGCCGCAAGTGTAGCATCAATGGTGCTTACAACCGAAAGTCTTGTTGCCGATAAACCCGAAGATGCCGCAGCAGCAAACGCAGCCGCAGCCGCTGCAGCCGCACAGGGCGGTATGTATTAATCGGTAAATCACATACAAAATAACGTATAAAAACATCTTATAAAGCAAAATACCCGAACGGTTTTAAAACTGTTCGGG
>CAZUYL010000153.1:0-1488 GCA_964624945.1 uncultured Ruminococcus sp.
GTATATTATATTTAAGTGAGGTGGGGAAATGTTCGGCTACATTAAAGCGTGTAAACCTGAACTTAAGGTAAAAGAATATGAAACCTATAAAGCCATATACTGTTCGCTTTGCAAAAAGTTGGGCAAAAGTTACGGCATACTTTCGCGTTTTACACTTAGTTACGACTTTACCTTTCTCGCAATGCTTAATATGTCGCTCAAAGGCGGATGTGACGGTTTTGTTCAAAAACGTTGTGCATTTAATCCTTTAAAAAAATGTAACTACTGTAAAAACGATTCCGATATTGATATGCCCGCCGCCGCGGCGATAATTATGTTGTATTATAAAATTTTAGATAATATCAACGATGAGCACGGCTTTAAAAAAATAGGCTATTTATGTTTAAAACCTATTTTCAGTCATGCCCATAAAAAAGCACAAAAAGATTACCCCGATATTGAGGCGGCAGTAAACGAATATATAACCGCACAAACAAAATTAGAAAAGTCAAATTGCAATTCGCTTGACCAAGCGGCAGACCCCACGGCACAAGTTATGCAACAGGTCTTTTCACTTTGCAGTCAAGACGCCACCGAGCAAAGAATTTTAAAAAGGCTAGGTTATTGCATAGGCAGATATATTTACCTGCTTGATGCCGCCGCTGACCTACAGCAAGATGTTAAAACTGGCAATTACAACGTGCTTAAATTTGTTGAAGACGATGTCACCGAACGTGTAAAAACTCAACTGTATTTTTGCATAAACGAGGCGGCACGTGCTTTTGAATTGCTTGATTTTAAAAAGTATAAATCCATACTCGGAAATATAATATATTTAGGCTTAGAAGAAACTTTTATGAAGGAGTTAAACAAAGAATGAAAGATCCGTATCAGGTCTTAGGCGTTTCAAAAAACGCTACCGATGCCGAAATAAAAAACGCATACCGTGAGTTAGCACGAAAATACCACCCCGATAATTATACCGATAATCCTTTGTCGGATTTAGCGGGTGAAAAAATGAAAGAGATAAACGAGGCTTATGATGCCATTGTCAATTCACGCCGCAATGCATCATCACAAAATCACGGTAACACTTACCGCAATAACAACGGTGGTTCTTACGGCGGCACTACTTTTCCAGAAATTAGAAGTTTAATTAATCAAGGCAGACTTGAACAGGCTCAAGAACTTCTTGACGGCGTACCACCGCAAAGCCGCGATGCCGAATGGTATTTTTTAAACGGAACCGTTTTGTACCGCAGGGGTTGGTTTGACCAAGCCTATACAAGTTTTTCTACCGCTTGCCGTATGAATCCGCAAAACCCCGAATACCGCAACGCTATGAACAACGCCCAACGTCAAAGCGGTGCACAGTATAATCCCTACCGCTCGTACGGCACATCTAATCAATGTTCTACTTGTGATATTTGTAACGGTTTAATTTGTGCCGACTGTTGCTGTGAATGTATGGGCGGAGATTTAATTCCCTGTTGCTGATTTTTCCTGAGC
>CAZUYL010000154.1:0-1475 GCA_964624945.1 uncultured Ruminococcus sp.
ATATAATATATTAATATATATAGGGGGAATTTTTGGTGGCATTTAATTCTATTGACGATATGTGGAATGCCGTTTGCGATGAATGTAAAACTCATATTACAGAAATCGCTTTTGATACATTTTTTAAATATTTAACACCTCAAAATATTGACAGCGACGGTTTTTTATTGGCTGCTTCAAACGAATACATAAAGGGTATGATTCAAAATTTTTACAAAGACATTATTAATGATGCCATTGAAAAAATTATGGGTGTGCCTATTCCTGCAGTGTTCACCGTTGCCGACGATGAAGAAAAAATTAAAAAAGCCGAAGAAAATTGTGAAGGCTTAACCTTTGAAAAGTTTTTTACTTTTGACAACTTTGTTGTAGGTTCTACCAACCGTTTTGCACATGCCGCTTCTCTTGCGGTAGCCGAAAGTGCAAACAGCCCTAATAATATTTACAATCCACTTGTTATTTACGGTCCGTCGGGTGTTGGCAAAACCCACCTTATGCTTGCTATTAAAAATCACATTCAAAAAAAATATCCGTCTAAAAAGGTTGAATTTGTTCGCGGTGAAGATTTTACAAACCAACTTATTAAGTCGTTGCACGAAGGTAAACTCGGTATGGGTACCATTGATGACTTCAGAAACAAATACCGCAACGTTGACGTTTTGCTTGTAGACGATATTCACTTTATTGCAGGTAAAGAATCCACTCAGGAAGAATTTTTTAATACCTTTAACACTCTTTACCAAAACAACAAACAAATTGTTGTAACACTTGACCGACCTATTAAAGATATTAAAACCCTTGATGAGCGTATTAAATCGCGTTTTTCGGGCGGTCTTAATGCCGACATTACTTTGCCCGATTTTGAAACAAGGGTAGGTATTATAAAATTAAAAGTAGAACAAGCCGAAATTGAACTTGATGAAAATTTAATTTTCTATATTGCCGAAAAAATAAAATCAAACACAAGGCAAATTCAGGGCGTTATAAATAAATTAAGTGCCCTTATAAAAATAGAAAACAAAAAGCCTAACATTTCTACCGTGCAGGTATTTATCAAAGATATTTTAAACGATACCGAAGTGGCACCTATTACGGTTGATAAAATTATAAGCGAAGTTGCAAGGTCTTATAATGTTTTTGAATCGGACATTCTTTCTAACAAGCGTTCGGCTAACTTGGTTTTGGCACGTAAAGTTGCTATGTACATAACCCGTGAAATAACCGACCTTTCTTACAAAGCAATCGGCGAATCATTCGGTAAAGACCATACAACAGTTCTTTACAGTGTTCAAACTATTGAAAAGTTTTTAAAAGACAAGCCTTATGAAAAAGAATTGATTGACGATATTATTAAAAATCTTAAAAACGCAGAATAAAAGTTTTTAACATTTTCAACTTTAATTAACATACTTGATTTTAAGATTATTAACATTTTAAAAAATGTTTGCTTTCAACTTTTCTTTGATTTTTTTAAG
>CAZUYL010000155.1:0-1452 GCA_964624945.1 uncultured Ruminococcus sp.
GGAGTTTGAATTTAATCTAAAACTCAATAAATAAAAAACACAGACAGTATCTAAGCGATTAGGTACTGTCTGTTTGTGTGTAGGGGAAATGGATTAAAGATGTATTTATTCTCGCCTACCTTGTGTAAAGGGAGCCAAGGAAAAGGTGTATTAATAATCAGGTCATAAAGGGTAGGGAGAGTAGGCGGTTTTGTCGTTTGCGGTGCTGCCCTTTATTAGCCAAAAGCAAAAATCGGTTAAGGTAAAAAAATCAGTTTGCCGTTTCACCGTTTGAGTATATGGGTATTTGATTTTGGCAATCGGGCAGGGTGCCTATCCATTCGGTTGTAAAGTTTTCGGGTGAGTTTTGGTTGAATTTTAAAACTCTACCGCCGCGGCAGAGGGTGTCACAGTAACAACCTTCCGAAAGTTTGCCGACAAACCCCAGCAGTATGCCTTGATAAGAGCCGATAAAATTATTGCGATGATTATGCCCGAAAAACATTGCCTTTACATCGTTTTGTGCTAATGCGGTTTCAAATATATCGGTATAAGGGACGAATTTTGAGGTGTGAATATTAATTTTTGAAATTTTGTTACCGTTGCGGCAGATATAACCGTTGCGGTTGTAATTAATCTCGTTAGCGATGCCGTATATTTCGGTCTCGCCCGAATAATAGGCTTCAAGAATTTGGGGCACGGGTATATGCATACAAATTACGGCGGTTACAGGTTTATTGCCGTTTTTTTGTTTCAGTTTATCCGACTGCGATTTATACCATTCTATTTGCTTTTGGGTAACGCCTGTGTATTCGCCGTTTTGTTTTGTGGCGCTGTCTAAGCCGTATATTGCAAACACGGTATTTTTGCCGTCGTTTGAAAGCACGGGTAAAACGTAATTCATAGGGCGTGACGGTTCGTAATTTTTATCGGTTGCGGGCACGGTTGCGTTTAAGCAATAGGGGTAACTTTTAAAAAGACGGTAGTATTTATACAAAAAAGGGTCGTGGTTGCCGTTCGTTGTTGACCAATAAATATTACGTTCTGTAAGCGGAGATATAAATAAATCCCACATATTGCAGGGTATGTCATTGTAGGTGTTTAAATCACCGTTAATAAGCACAAAATCGGGGTTGCATTTTTCAACCAACGTTTCAAGTTCGGCTTTGGCTTGTTGCCATTGCCGTTCGTTTTCGCATTGCGGGTCCGACACGGTAAGCATTACAAAATTACCGTTAAAATCGCACTTTAAAGTCGGCTCTTCGGTGTGTGTGGTAATTAAACCAACAACACACAAAACCGCTGTAAGTAAAAAAGTTGCAAATAAAAGTTTTTTCACCGTTTTCATCCTTTAAGGTTAATAAAAATAATTTTCCCATAAAGAAAAACTTAATTATAAGAAAAAGATGTAAATTGCATATTTTTTGCTTTAAATTCTTGCTTTAAACGGCGTTTTATTATATAATAATATAG
>CAZUYL010000156.1:0-1393 GCA_964624945.1 uncultured Ruminococcus sp.
ATTCGAACCCTCGGTCTGCTTGTAACAGTTACACGATTTCCAATCGTGCGCCCTCGACCGGACTAGGCGACATCTCCGTACGACTTGCTAATTATAATGTATTGCTTGCAAAAAATCAAGTATTAATTTATTCTTTTTTGCTTTTTATGCTAAAAACACTTTATTTTTTGAAATTTTGTGTTATAATAAGCGTTGCGTTTTAAATTTTTATTAAAAAAGGGGATTGAAATGAAAAAAATTCAAATTTTAATCGATATATTGCTTATTGTTTTTGCGGCTGCACTTTCATCTGTGGGTCTTTATACATTTGTAAATCCCGCAAATTTTGCACCGAGCGGTGTTGACGGTATTGCAATGATGGTTCAAAAACTTACAGGAATAAATTTGGGTTACATTTCACTTGCTATTAATATACCACTCTTGGTAATTGCTTGGTTTTTTATAAATAAAAAATATGTTGTTTATACAACGTTGTTCACAATAACATCTTCGTTTTTTATGATTTTGATGGAAAAAATCAATATGTACCAATATGTTTCGGAGTACAATGTTTGGATTGCCGTATTAGCATCGGGTGTAATGCTTGGTGCACGTACCGCCGTTATGATTAAAATAGGTGGTTCTTCGGGCGGTGTTGATATTGTTTCTTGCATTGTTCAGCAAAAACGTCCACATATTAATATAGAAAATATCATTTCAATTTTGTGTTACATAATTATCGGTGTTTCCTTCTTTGTTTATACCAATATTGAAAGTATTATTATGTCGGTAGCACAAATGATGATTTTTAATATGACAATGAACAGCATTTTAAAAACGACCAGAAACGCCGTAGAAGCACGTATAATAACCGATACTCCCGAAACTTTTAGAGAAGATATTTTAAAGAATTTAAAACACGGCGGCACTATTATTAATTGTACAGGTATGTTTACAGGCGACGATAAAAAGATGATAATTACTATTATAAACATTCGTCAAATAAACGATTTAATCAAACTTTCTAAAAAATATCCTAATTCGTTTATCTATTTTAATGAGGTGAACGGTGTACGCGGTAATTTTAGATGGAACAAAACAGATGAGGTAAAATAAATTAAGTTTAAGCAGGGCAAATTTATTGCTCTGTTTTTTCTTTGTAATAATTGTTTTAAGCCTTACATATTATTTATCAGTTAAATTTTAAAAAAATTCGGAGGATAATTTTATGGCAGGTAATAACATATATAAAGACATTTCTTTAAGAACAGGTGGAGATATCTATTTAGGCGTAGTAGGGCCCGTAAGAAGCGGAAAATCAACCTTTATAAAACAGTTTATGGATAAGTTGGTTATGCCCAATATTTCAGAAGAATTTGAAAAAGAACGTGCTATTGATGAATTGCCTCAGGCA
>CAZUYL010000157.1:0-1380 GCA_964624945.1 uncultured Ruminococcus sp.
GTCGGCAAAAATGTAAATATAAAAATTTTGAATATTTTGCACAAACTTTAAATTTTTGTCGTCAAGTTTTTGAGAAAATTCGCCCAGCGCTTGATTTATAAGAACAGATAAATTGCATTTTGTAAGTTCTACCGTAATGTTGCCCGTAGTGGCTTTTGAAGCCTCAACCAAATCTTCGATAAGTTTTTTAAGTCGCTTTGACTGTCGATCCAAAACTTCGATATATTCATTTATTTTTTCGTTGTCACATTCTTCTTTTTGAATAAGATCAACGTAATTTACAATCGAAGTAAGTGGTGTTTTTATATCGTGAGAAACATTGGTAATAAGTTCGGTTTTAAAGCGTTCACTTTTTACCTTGTCATCAATTGCTGACTGCAAACCTTGGTTTATATTATTTAAACTTTCGGCAAAATCTTTAATATCACCAAACATATATGCGGTGTCGATTTTGTTTTCGAGGTCACCGTTTACTATCTTTTCTCCGCCCTGTTTTACACGTTGAAAAGCAATTGCACAAAGCAAAAGAACCACCGATACAATTCCGTTTAAAAACAGCCAACCGATAATTAAATTATCATTTTCATAAGCGTTAATGCCCATAAAAATCAACTGTGCTACCCAATAAGCCGCCATTACCAATATCACTTTATAAATGGTAGAAAAGTTTTTGTATATGTGCTTAATAAGTCCGCCGATTTTTTTGATCTTTTTTAAAATCCAATATATTGCAGTATGTTTTAAAATTGTTTTAGCCTTGATTTGTACAACTCCGCTTAACAGATACCAAAGTGATACAAAATAAAACGCAGTTATTACAAAGGTTGAAAAAGCAATTTGTGTAACAAAACTTTTAAAATAATCAATTAACAGAACACCGAATATAAAAGACGCAAAAACAATACATGAAAAAATGTCTATAGGTATATTATTGAATGCAGATACCTTTACGGTGCTATCACTACTATTGGAATGACCTATTACAACAAATAAATAACTGTAAATTACAACACATAATACAATGGATATTAATGCTGAAAATATTAAAACATAACGGTTGTTAAATCCAAATGTTATAAGTTTGTCGGTCAAGAAAAACCTGTCGGTAAATTGCATTTCTTTAGGTATATATACCGTGTATTCAACTTCTTGATTTATTTTGGTTAAAACCTTTTCGCTATCACAATGCAAATATGCATCTTTGTCGTTATCAAAATAAACATGATCAATGCTATAAATATTTCCGCTTTCATCTATATAACGTAACATACTTATTGTTTCGGTATATGATACTATGCAATCTTGACCGTCGTAATTTGAAATTTCTGTGCCGTCATAATTATTATAAATTTTATAATAAACAATATTATCACTGTAATA
>CAZUYL010000158.1:0-1365 GCA_964624945.1 uncultured Ruminococcus sp.
TTACTAACCTCACCTGCCATATAGTCACGCTGAACGCTGTTAACTGTGGGGTTTTTGTTAGAATTTTCTTGTTTTACCTCTTCATTGTTACATTCAATAAGACTTAAAATTTGTTCATCGGTGGTGTTTGACTTTCGAACAAGTGCACGGTTGTAACGGTAAGTGATATAACGGCGTGCAACACTGAAAGCACGCTGATTCATAATTTGATCTTCAACCATATCTTGAATTTCTTCTACACTTAAAGAACGGTTTATATTTGCAGCGGCAGCCTCAACATCTTCGGCTATACGCTTGATTTGAATTTCGCTCATACGTTCGCTGGGCACAACGCTTTCGTTTGCCTTGGTTATTGCTATAATTATTTTTTGAGGATCAAAAATAACCTCTGCACCGCTTCTTTTAATAATTTTCATATTCAGTCACTCCACATTTTCTCTTATCAATAATTATTAAATCATTTTTTCAAGCCTACACATTTTATCACACATTATGGGGTAGGTCAATAGGTAAAAACACAATATTTTGTGTTTTGGTTAAAATAGACAAATAA
Organism: uncultured Ruminococcus sp.; assembly: GCA_964624945.1. Taxonomy (GTDB): domain Bacteria; phylum Bacillota; class Clostridia; order Oscillospirales; family Acutalibacteraceae; genus UBA737. The sequence goes on from CAZUYL010000158.1 coordinate 554, forward strand.
AAAATTTTTATATGTGAATTATTACAAAAAACCGCAAACAAAAACAGTAGATATTGTATCTACTGTTTTTACAAATAACTATATATTGTGTTATATTAAATTATTCCTCAGGCATTTCCCAGTTGTGCCAAATTTCTTGAACATCGTCATTTTCTTCAAGCATATCAATAAGTTTTTCCATTTTTGCAATCTGGTCTTCATCATCAATTGCGGTAGTAGTTTGAGGAATATATTGAACCTCTGCCGAAAGAAAACTGTAACCCTTTTCTTCAAGAGCATCACGAACGGTGCCTAAATCGTTAGGTTCGGTAGTGATTTCAAAAACGTCGCCGTCAAAAGTGAAATCATCGGCACCAGCTTCTAAAGCGGCTTCCATAACGGCATCTTCATCAAGACCTTCGCCCTCGATAACAATAACACCTTTGCGGTCGAACATAAACATAACCGAACCCGATTGACCGAGATTACCGCCGCATTTATCAAAATAATGACGCATTTCACCTGCGGTACGGTTGCGGTTATCGGTAAGGGTTTCAACCACTACTGCTACACCGCAAGGACCGTAACCCTCATAAATTAATTCTTCGTATTCGTTCGCACCGCCCTCGCCTGCGGCTTTTTTGATAATACGTTCAATATTATCATTCGGTACATTGTTTGCCTTGGCTTTTGCAATAGCATCTTTAAGTTTGCTGTTTTCTTGCGGATTGGGTCCGCCTGCTTTTACTATAACCGAAATTTCACGGCCGATTTTTGTAAAAATTTTGGCTTTTGCCGCATCGGTTTTTTCTTTTTTACGTTTAATATTGTTC
>CAZUYL010000159.1:0-1360 GCA_964624945.1 uncultured Ruminococcus sp.
CTTGTACAATTTTTCTTCTATAAATTCATCAAAACTGTCGGCTATAATCTCAGTTTTTAAATTGTCGGTTAAAGCCATGCTACAAAAAAACACAATCGAACCGTCTGTTTTATTGAATGCTAACTCACCGCCCGCATTAACAAAGCCAAACAGTATATAATTTTGTGCTATATAATTATAGTTTTTAAGTCTAAGTTCTTCAGTTGCGGTAAGTCCTTTTTGCTCCCGCTCTCTTTCTAAATTTGAAACAATTCTAGGGTAGTCACCATTCCTGTCCCAAATACTTAAAAACTGAGATTCTTTAACAAACGTATATAGCCTGAAAGTTACATCACCGTATTCTTTTGTTTTAAAAACCATACCTTTAGGTCTACCGTAAGCATATTGTTTTACACACTCTTTATACGTTTCGGGAAAAGTGAAATCTGCTTTTTTTTCGTATTCTTCAATAGGCTCAGTAGTTTCCAACGGTTTACAAAAAATCCATTCCATTTCTCTCATTTGTATTACCTCTCGTTTTCTCTAAAATCGAATATCAGCCTTAAAATATAAATATTTAAATTACATACAAAATTTCTTTGTTTAAATACACTTTACTTAAAAAGTCATCAAAATTTTTGCCTACAGTTTTATGATACATGCTGTCATGTTCCCAATAAACAACTGCACCGTTCGATCGCTTAAACGTTAAAAAATTACCAAAAAAGTTATCAGCGAAAATCACATAATCCTTTGTTATGTTTTCAAACATTTCTTCTTCATCATACCAAGAAAGCAACGTCCAAATAGAGTCATCATCTTCTTTATTGAATGACTGAAAAGTGAATTCGGTGGCATCGTAAGAATTTATATCGAAAATATAATCGTTCGAAGCAGCACCGTTATATTTTTTTACACATTCTTTAAATGATTCGGGAAATGTGTAATTTATTGCTTTTTCATACTCTTCTATCAACGATTCCGACTTTAAAGGTATATAATGATTCCACTCTATGTCGTCATAAACACCGGTACGCTCACGCTTGTACAATTTTTCTTCTATAAATTCATCAAAACTGTCGGCTATAATCTCAGTTCTTAAAGTGTCATCTGATTCCATATTCCCAATAAACACAATTGAACCGTCTGTTCTGTTAAATGCTAAATTACCGCACGCATTAACAAAGGCAAACAGTATATAATTTTGTGCTATATAATTATAGTTTTTAACTCTAAGTTCTTCATTTGCGGTAAGTCCTTTTTGCTCCCGCTTTCTTTCTAAATTTGAAACAATTCTAGGGTAGTCACCATTTTTGTTCCAAATATTTAAAAACTGAGATTCTTTAACAAACGTATATAGCCTGAAAGTTACATCACCGTA
>CAZUYL010000160.1:0-1321 GCA_964624945.1 uncultured Ruminococcus sp.
ATTATATACTTACTAATAAAAATTTTCAATATACAAAATGTAAAGAAAAAAACTTGACAGCAGTGTTTGGTTGTGGTATAATCTGTTTGCTGTAAAGCAAAAAACTTTACAAAGGGTGTAGTGTTTTGGCAAAAGATTTAAAAATTTCCGCTTTGCTTGATTTTTACGCTCCCTTTTTAAGTGAAAAACAACGCAGTTTATTGCATCATTATTATAATGAGGATTTATCTCTAAGCGAAATCGCCGAAAACGAGCAAATAACCCGTCAAGGCGTGCGTGATATAATCAAACGCGGTGAATTGCAACTCAAAAAGTATGAAGACGAATGCGGTTGGTGTAAAAACGTTTCGCAGTTACGCTCATTGTTAGCAAGCGACGAAACCGATACCGCCAAGTTAGAAAAAATTCAAAGTGTTGTAAACAAATTTTAAAAGAATTGCAGGTGAACTTAAATGGCATTTTCAAACCTTACCGATAAAATCAACGGTGTGTTTAAAAAATTACGCAGTAAAGGCAGATTGACCGAATCCGACGTAAAAGAAGCCATGCGTGAAGTTCGACTTGCTTTGCTTGAAGCCGACGTTAACTACAAGGTTGCAAAACAGTTTACCGCAACCGTTACTGAAAAGTGCATTGGTGCCAACGTAATGGAAAGCCTTACTGCACCGCAAATGGTTATTAAAATAGTTAATGAAGAACTCACAGCACTTATGGGCAGTGAGCAAGCACGCCTTAAAACCGCATCTAAAATACCTACCGTTATTATGATGTGCGGTTTGCAAGGTTCGGGTAAAACAACCCACAGTGCAAAACTTGCCAAACTTTTAAAATCAAAAGGCCACAGGCCAATGCTTGTTGCCTGCGATATATACCGTCCTGCCGCAATCGAGCAGTTAAAAGTTGTGGGCAGTCAGGTTGATACTCCCGTTTTTGAAATGGGCACCCAAAAGCCTGAAAAAACTGCCGTAGAAGCAATTAAACACGCACGTGATTACGGTTACGATTATGTAATTTTAGATACTGCAGGCCGTTTGCATATTGATGATGACCTTATGGCAGAACTTAAACGCATAACCGAGGCGGTAGAGGTAAACAACATTTTATTGGTTATCGACTCAATGATAGGTCAAGATGCCGTAAATGTTGCAAAAGCGTTCAACGATATACTTGAAATTGACGGTGTAATACTTACCAAGTTAGACGGTGATACCCGTGGCGGTGCGGCACTTTCGGTTAAAGCAGTTACAGGCAAACCGATTATGTTTGCTGGTACAGGTGAAAAACTTGACCAGTTAGAAGAGTTCCACCCCGAACGTATGGC
>CAZUYL010000161.1:0-1291 GCA_964624945.1 uncultured Ruminococcus sp.
TATATGCGTTGCCGTACTCTTCGCTTGTAAAACGGCTTAAAAGGGTATCTTGTGTGGCGGTAGAAGTTACGTAATACTCATCATTTTCAAGTTTAACCTCTTCAAAATTTTCATCGTACAAAATGCCGCTTAATCTAAAGGTGTAATCATCGGTACCGTCTATTGCATAACTGCTGTCCCAATTGTACGAAAGAATTGCATTTGAAAAACTTTGTATTTCTTTATGCAGTTTTTGTAAATTATAATAAATATCGCTTGGGGTACCGTCTTGATTTAATATACAACGGTCATAATCCCAACCGTCAGGAACAGAATAACAGTAATATTCTAAGTTATCAGAGCCGAAAGCAAGTGCGGTATAAATCTCCCAACGCAAATCGCTTTCTGAAAGTCTTGTTTCAAATTCGCCGCCAACCGCGGTTTGCAAAATGAATGACGGTTTAATACCGTATTTTTTAGCCGATTTTGCAATGTAATTATAGTTGGTAGCAAGGGTTCGGTCATCATCATTGTTATTTTCGTGAAACGGATAAACATCAACCGATACATAAGGCAAGGCAAGTTTGTCCATAACCTTTGTTTCGTAATCGGTCATCATTTCATCGTAAGTGATAAATCCACGTGTTTCTATAGCCGTCATAGGAATAAGATTAACTATATATTTAGTATTGGGATACGCTTTTTCAAAATCGGCAATAAAATCTTTGTTGCCAACATAGTCTAAATCATCTTTAATGGGTTCATCCCAAATATGAACACCCTTTATGATGTCTTTATATTCGGAATAATAATCGTGAGTTGTAAAGGGGTTATTATCAAAATATTCGTCGCCCTCATTTTCACGGTTGTACCAAGCACCGCCCCAATTAATGTATACGTCAATTCCAACCTTTTTGCATATTTTCAACATTTTTTCGGTGAGTTGCGAACCTAAATAATACTGCGTTTCGCTGTTTCGGGGCAACTCATCGTGATTGGTAAACGAAAAAACATTAAATCCTGCATCTTTATAAAGTTGCACCGCTTCTTCGGTAATACTGCGTGGTGCCCAATAACCCGCAAGTTGAAAACTTTTATCGGCGTAATTTGGAAGTTGTGAATCATTGCCGTCATTTTTATTATCGGTACTACAACCGAAAACCGTAAATGCCATAACAACTACAAGAGCAAATGCAATTAATTTTTTAAGCATAAAAACTCCTTTATTTAACAGGAACTATGAATTTACCCTCACCGTAATTAAGTTGCAATGTGGCATTACCGTTTTCGTCAAGAGTTACAGTCTCAGGTG
>CAZUYL010000162.1:0-1288 GCA_964624945.1 uncultured Ruminococcus sp.
TAAAATTCATAACCCCAAACCTCGCTTGTGATTTGGGGTTATTCGACAGTCTGAGCAGCATTTACCGTTTTGGTAAATGCTGCTTTAATGTGTTTATATTTGCCGATTATTTATTGTTTTCTGCTTCGTATTTTGCAACAGCGGCTCTGATTTTATCAGCAGGATCAAGCAATTTGCTGATGGAGTTGTCGTTGTTGAGTGTATCAACAATAAGAGCGATGTATTTTGACATATTTACGCTGCAATACCAATCACGTGATAAAAGTTCGGGTGATTGATAAATAAGGTTTGTTGTGAAAACTTTGTCGATAAGACCGTCTTCATAATATTTGTCAAATTTTTCAAGACCTTCGACAAACAAACCGAATGTAGAGAATACGAATATTCTGCCCGCACCTTTTTCTTTAAGTTTTGCGGCAATGTCAAGCATTGATTCGCCGCTTGAAATCATATCGTCTACAAGAATTAAATCTTTGCCTGTAATATCGTTACCCAAAAATTCGTGTGCTTCAATCGGGTTTTTACCGTTTACAACTATTGAGTAGTTGCGGCGTTTGTAGAACATACCGAGATCTAAGCCCAAAACAGATGAATAATAAATACATCTACCCATACCACCTTCATCGGGTGATACAATCATGGTGTGTTCACGGTCAAGTTTAACATCAGGCACACTGCGGAGCAATGCTTTAATCATTTGGTATGCTGCCTGAACGTTATCGAAGCCGTCAAGCGGAATTGCGTTGTTTACACGTGGGTCGTGTGCATCAAAAGTGATAATATTTTTAACACCCATAGCCACAAGTTCTTGCAAAGCCATTGCACAGTCCATAGATTCACGTGCTGTGCGGCGGTGTTGTCTGCCTTCGTAAAGCATAGGCATAATAACCGAAATTCTGCGTGCTTTACCGCCGAATGCAGCAATAACACGTTTTAAATCTTGGAAATGGTCATCTGGGCTCATAGGTACGGTTTGACCGTACATTTTGTAAGTAACGTTGTAGTTAAAGCAGTCACAAATAATAAATGCGTCGAGACCGCGTGCTGTGTGGTGAAGAACTGCCTTTGCTTCACCTGTGCCAAAACGTGGGCAGTTTGCATCAATAACAAAAGACTGCTCGTCTTCAATGTTACGCCATTGCTTTAAGTAATAGTCTACTTGTGAAGAAATATCTTCACAGCCACGCATACTGATGATTGCAAGGTCGCCGTAAGGTGTGTGTTTAAAGTTGATATTGGACATTATAAAATTCCTCCGCAAATTTTTATCATAGATATTGTAACATAT
>CAZUYL010000163.1:0-1134 GCA_964624945.1 uncultured Ruminococcus sp.
ACAATATGAAACGCACAACATTGGCGATGTGCCCTCCGATTATTCGTGATTTTTTAACATACAACGAAGTAATTAAGGGTAAATCTTCAAAATCGGTTGAAGAATATTATTTAGATTTGCAAACTTTTTTCAGATATTTACTGCTTGCACGCGGTATTTCTGACCCCAAAACCAATTTTGAAAAAATTGATATATCAAACGTTGATGCCGAACTTATACAAACGGTTACCATCTCGGATTTATATGCATTTATAGTTTTTTGCAAAAATGAGCGTGGTAACAACACCGCTACCAGAGCAAGAAAAACATCTACTTTGCGTATATTTTTTAAATATTTAACTTCACAAATTCATCTGCTTGAAACAAACCCTGCCGAATTGCTTGAATCACCAAAGGTTAAAAACGCCTTGCCAAAGCATTTATCACTTGAAGATTCTATAGAACTGCTTTCGGTAGTAGACGGACCTAACAAAGAACGTGATTACTGCATACTGACACTTTTTTTAAACTGCGGTATGCGTTTGTCGGAACTGTGCGGTTTAAATTTAAGCGATATAAATGCTGACGGTACAATGCGGCTTTTAGGTAAAGGCAATAAAGAGCGAATTATTTATTTAAACTCGGCTTGTGAAGATGCAATTAAGGCATACCTTACGGTACGCCCTAACGACAACATCAATTTTGAAGACCGCAACGCACTTTTTATAAGCCGTAACAAAAGGCGTATAAGCCACAAAACCGTTCAGCACATTGTAAAAACGTATCTTGAAAAAGCAGGGCTCGGCGATAAAGGTTATTCAACACATAAACTTAGACATACCGCCGCTACACTTATGTATCAACACGGCAATGTTGATATACGTGTACTTAAAGATATTTTAGGCCATTCAAATTTAGGTACAACACAAATTTACACCCATATTTCAGATAATCAAATTAAAAATGCTATTGATTCTAATCCTTTAGCAAACATAAAACATAAATAAATTTAAATTTCTCAAACAACTGCTAATTCGACACCTAAATTTTAAATCGCGCGGAAGAATGACGGTAACAAAACTTACAAAAATCATTCTTTGCAGCAGTTGCGGTGCAGACATTACAAATGATACATCGGTTTGCCACGTATGTAAT
>CAZUYL010000164.1:0-1109 GCA_964624945.1 uncultured Ruminococcus sp.
TGCAAACCACCCGTTTGACGGGTGGTTATGATTTTTGCGGTGATATTAGAAATGATTTTGAGTTTTTGAAATGTCAAGAATTTATCAAAAAACCGCTTTAATGCATATAATGTTTTGAAGGGAAAATTATCCGAAATTTTTCAAAAGGAGAAATATTATATGGCAACATTTTTCAATCAGGCTACCCTTTCATATAGCGGTGGAACTGTAAATTCAAACATTACAACGGGCGAAATTGTAAAAGTGTTATCGGTTAGCAAAACTGCCGTTAAAAACGTATATTCGCAAGATGACGAAATCACCTATGCCGTAAATATTATAAACAGCGGCAACACGGCATTTACGGGACTTACTTTTACCGACAACTTAGGTCAGTATTCTTATAACGCAACTAATTTGATTCCACTTGAATATATTGACGGTACAATCAAATATTTTGTAAACGGAGTTTTGGGTGCAACACCTAATATAACAAGTAATTCACCGCTTACCGTAACAGGACTTACCGTTCCTGAAAACAGCACGGCAACAATTTTATACACGGTAAAAACAAACGAATTTGCACCGCCTACTGCAAACGGAACCATCGAAAACACCGTAACCGTAACAGGCGGCACAACAACCGTTTCGGCAAATGAAACAATCACAGCCGCAAACACACCTAATCTTGCGATTGTAAAATCGCTAAACCCCACAACCGTGAGTGAAAACGGTCAATTAACCTACACATTTACCATTGAAAATTCGGGCAATACTGCCGCATTAACCGTCGATAATATAATTATTACCGACACTTTTGACCCGATACTCAAAAACATTACCGTAACCTATAACGGCAACTTATGGACCGCTGACACAAACTACACTTACAACGAAACAACAGGTGAATTTACAACTGTCGCAGGTGCTGTAAGTGTGCCTGCCGCCGACTACACACAAGATACCGTAAGCGGTGCTTGGGGCATAACCAAAGGCACATCAACACTTGTAATAACAGGAACAATATAAATATAAACCAACAAAAAAAGGCATCTCACCTTGCGGCGAGATGCCACAGACTGTCGAAAAAGTCCAGATTAAGCTGGGCTTTTTCTGCGTTTTGTGGTATA
>CAZUYL010000165.1:0-1106 GCA_964624945.1 uncultured Ruminococcus sp.
GTTGTGCGTTTCATATTGTAATTCACCACCGAAAATATTATAATTACAATGTATATTTTATCATTTTTTGTACTTGATTGCAATATTAAACATTTCTTAATAATTTTAAATCTTTTATCTTAAAAAAATTACTGTTAAAATAAGTTCGGAGGTTGAGGAAAATGTATAATATTTTGGTTTGTGATGATGAAAAGGATATAGTTTCGGCCTTGCGAATTTATCTTGAATCTGACGGTTATAAAGTTTTTGCGGCTTTCAACGGTCAAGAGGCTGTAGACGTATTTCAACAAAACGATATTCATTTAATTTTGATGGATATAATGATGCCCGTTATGGACGGCATTGCCGCAATGGTAAAACTGCGTGAGACAAGCAATGTCCCTGTAATTTTACTAACTGCCAAAAGCGAAGACACCGACAAAATATTGGGTTTGAACGTTGGTGCCGACGATTATATTACAAAACCATTTAATCCTGTTGAAATGTTGGCACGTGTCCGTTCACAGATACGTCGTTACACAAAACTCGGCGGAAATGTTACCGAAAACAATACCGATGTGCTTACCGTAGACGGTGTGTCTTTAAACGATGCATCAAAAACCGTAACGGTAGACGGCGATGCTGTAAACCTTACACCAACCGAGTATGAAATATTAAAATTGCTTATGAAAAACAAGGGCAGAGTAATGTCGCAAAAAGAAATATACGAAAACGTGCGTAAAGAAATGGCATTCGGTGCCGAAAACACCATAGCAGTACATATACGCCACTTACGTGAAAAAATAGAAATTAATCCGTCTGAACCACGCTATATTAAGGTTGTTTGGGCTCATGGTTATAAATTTGAAGGGTGATATTATGAAAAAAACTACCGCTAATATTGCAATAAAAATAACGGCTGTTATAATGTCTTTTTTGATTTTTGCAATAGCCTGTATGTCAACTGTTGCATGTGTATTTATGTTTTTTAATGATTTTTACACACGTGATTTTTCTCAACTTGAAAAACAAACTATGAACAAAATGGCTCAAAGTGAACTTTACGGTTTGGCTAATAAATATGATTATGAATGTTATAATCAAAACCTTCTTAAATCTTATTACAG
>CAZUYL010000166.1:0-1016 GCA_964624945.1 uncultured Ruminococcus sp.
AATGAATACTTATCGTAAGTTTCGGAATTGTTAGTGGTGTACTTAACAAAATCGGACACGCTGTCGCAAGATTTTTGCAACGAAGTGTATTTTTCGGTAGTAAAATAGTTATTAAAAACAAAGGTTAGAATAACTAAAACCGATGACAGACTGAAACAAACAATAAGTATCATTGCGGCAAGTTGTTTTTTGAAAAGTTTATGCCTCATAACTTATTTAACCTCGAATTTGTAACCTACACCCCAAACGGTTTTAAGTGACCACTTATCAGAAACGCCCTCAAGTTTTTCACGAAGTCTTTTAACGTGAACATCGACCGTTCTGGAATCGCCGTAATAATCAAAGCCCCATACCTCATCAAGCAGTTGATCACGCGTGTAAACACGATTTGGGTTGCTTGCAAGATGATAGATAAGTTCAAGTTCTTTAGGGGGTGTGTCTATTGATTTATCATCGACTACAAGTTCGTAATTTGTAATATTAATTCTAAGTTTATCATAACGTACTTCTTTAGCAGAAGCAGTTTTTTCGGCCTCACCTGTTCTACGCAACACCGCTTTCATACGGGCTACAACCTCTTTAGTATCAAAAGGTTTTGTAACGTAATCATCTGCACCGAGTTCAAGACCTAAAACTTTATCAAATGTTTCACCCTTTGCGGTAAGCATAATTATAGGCACGTTAGAAGTTTTTCTTATTTCACGGCACACCTGCCAACCGTCAAGCACGGGCAACATAATATCAAGCAAAATCAAATCGGGATTATGAAGTTCGGCAAGTTTTAGAGCCTGTTCGCCGTCATTGGCGACATAGGTTTGATAACCGTCTTTTTCAAGATAAAGACGCAACAACTCACAGATATTTACATCATCATCTACTACAAGAATTCTTTTGTTATCCATTAAAAATATTCCCTCCGATATCAATTGTTCAAATCACTTTATTACATAATAAAACATTTTTTCAAAATTTGTATTAAGAAAATGTGAATTATTATTTACCAAATTATATTATAC